>JAHFJQ010000097.1 GCA_023245755.1 archaeon
TGGAATAGCATGTGTTGTGAAAAGTTTAGAAATTTCTCGACCAGGAAAACATGGGCATGCAAAGTGTCGTATTGAAGCAATTGGTATTAAGGATGATAAGAAGATTATCAAAATTATGCCTGGACATGATAAAATAGAATCTCCGGTCATTGAGAAGAAAACTGCACAAGTTCTTTCTGTTCATGGAAATACGGCAAATGTTATGGATATGGGATCCTTTGAAACTTTTGATATTAAAATTCCGGATGAATTAAAAGAGAAAGTACAAGAAGGTGTTCAAGTACAGTATTGGGTTGTACTTGATGAAAAAATCGTACAAGATATTGCAAAAGGATAAACATGGCAAAATTTGAAGCAACAATGAGTCGATTGTATAGAAGAATCTTTGTTTGCAAGAAATGTAAATCTAAATTACGAACTGATGCTGCTCGAGTCACTGCTGGTACTGCAAAATGTAGAACTTGTGGTGGAAAGTCTTTCCGAGTTATTAAGAGTAAGAGTAAAGCAGCTTAATAGTACTTGAGTACTAGGTGTAAAAAAAAGATGGTGAATTGGGATTTTGTCACATTAGTAATCTTCTTTGTTATTCTTCTCGCAATTTATTTTCGTTATAAAGACAAATTTGTTACTCAAGGAATCATTGTTATGTATAAGACCAAGTGGGGCTTGGGTCTTATGGATCGTTTGGCAAAACCCTATCCTCGACTTCTTACCTTTATTTCTTCTATAGGTGTTTTCATTGGATTTCTTGGAATGGGATATTTATTGTACTTTCTTATCGTTGCAACATGGCAGCTCATTTTTATTGCTGGTACTGAACCTGTGCTTGCTCCTGTATTACCTGGAGTACAAATTGCAGGTGCACCGCATCTTTCCTTTTGGCATTGGATCATCGCGATTTTTATTGCAGCGGGAATACATGAGTTTTCCCATGGTGTTATTGCACGTTTACACAAAGTTCCTATCCATAGTTCTGGCTTTGCTTTTTTTGGGCCTCTCCCTGCAGCTTTTGTTGAACCAGATGAAAAAATTCTTTCTAAGAAGAGTCTTTTCCAACAAATGGCTGTATTTGCTGCTGGTCCTTTTTCTAATATTCTTTTAGGGCTCTTTCTTTTCTTAGTGCTCTTCTTTTTGATTGCCCCTTTATCTAATGAAATTTATCAAGAAAGTGGTCTTGTTGTTACACAAACGCTTGAAGGCTATCCTGTGAATCTTTCAGGGCTTGAAGCTCCCTTTACCATTTACACGGTGAATGGTATAGATACTCTTGATGATGCGTCCTTTGTAAATGTTACTCAAGATCTTCAACCAGGTGACACTGTTACTTTAGGTACAGATAAAGGGGATTATACTCTTACCCTTGTGGGAAATCCTGAAAATAGTAGCAAAGCCTTTTTTGGTGTTTCTGGGTTTCAACAAGATACTTCTTTGAAAGAAGAATATTCTTACTTGCATTCCTTTACAGGAATCTTTGATTGGATAAAACTTCTTCTTGTTTGGGTATTCCTTATTAGTGTTGGGGTTGGCTTATTTAATCTTCTTCCTTTGGGCCCAGTAGATGGGGGAAGGATGTTTTATGCATTAATGCTTGTCATTACAAAAAAAGAAAGCCTTGCAAAGAATATTCTTCTTGTAAGCTCGCTTTTTTGTTTAGCATTGATTCTTATTAATATGCTGCCTTGGCTTGAAAAATTGTTTAGTTGGATTTGGAGTGGCCTTCTCTTACTTATTGGCCTTTTTTAGAATCATAATTCTTCTAGTTAGCGACCCATGCACGAACTCTTCTGTTTCCCAGAGAAGATGATATTTTGTTTGTATTTTTATTGTATTTGGTGCCATGAGTACGACTGTATCTACAAAGGGATAGACATGTTCTAAAAATTCTTTGTAAAGGGTTTCTACGTCTTCTTTCTTTGTTGAAGCTCGTCTTCCATAAGGGGGATCACAGATAATTGCTTTACACTTTACTTTTTCTGTACGTGCATCTGCTATACTCACTTTTGCTTTGCATTCATAGTGTTGGAAATTTTGTTTTGCAGCACGAATCATCATGGGATCAATATCTGTTCCTATAGCTTTCAATCCCATGAGCGATGCTTCTAGTAGAATACCCCCTGTCCCACAGAAAGGGTCCCAAATTGTTCCTTTTTTTACTCCAGAGAGATTCACTATGGCTCGTGCCAGTTTTGGTTTTAAAGAGATAGGAAAAAATCCTGGGCGAAGGTCTGGACGCCTTTTTTGAAATTTCTCCTGGCGTTGATAGAGCTTTTTTCCACAGATGATATGGTCTTCAATGTAGTAAAACCAGAACTCTGACTTTGCATTCATATTTACTTTTGGATTTTTTACTGCGTACCAAATGATTGGTGCAAGCTCTTTTTCTTTTGCTGTGATGTTTGAGCGGATACAGAAATTTTCTTGGTAGTATTTTTGCCAGTTGATCTTGGGAATCTTTGTATCTATGAAGATCTCTTCTAAAACCAGATTTGTGTATGCTAAGCGGCTGTAGTCAAAGTTTGCTTTGCATATGAGGAGGTTGTCATAGAGCTTCCATGTTTTTGGTTTTGCTAAGGAAAGGACCTCTTGCTGGGCTAATGTAAGATTATCACGAGAAAGTTCAAATATCATGTCTCTATCAAAGCTTCGAAGTATTTTTAAATCTTAGCATAAAAAATGGCTTATGCGAAGACATTCTTTTGAGAGAGAAAGTGGTTTTTTGCAAAAAGATTTTTCTGGCCTTCTTCGAGCTATTGGTGGGAAAGCTGCTGGTTTAGAGATTTTACAGAAAGCTCTTGATAGTTGGGGCTATTGGAACTGTGGCGTTCCTGACTATGTTGTTATCCCTACTGATTTTTATGTGCGTGCTGAAGAACGATTAAAGAAAGGTGAGGCTATTGATGATATTGCTGCAGAAGCTTATGATCTTTGTAGGAAATACTTTCCTCACTCTGCTGCACAGGTTGAGAAAGATCCCCATGCTCCTTATTATGAATATGATCACTTTCATGAGCGAACCTCTTCACAGATAGAGGATTTTGTGGATGATAGATATTTTGGAACGTTTAAGACTGCTGTTTTTAAGCCTTTTTTTACTCGATTAGGTGTCCGACCTGAAACTCTTTGGAGGGAATTTTATTCTATGAAGACTGAATGGAAAGAACAGTTTGCTCTTCCTGATGATGAGGCTCTTGCGATTATTCTTATGAAGTCTTATGGTGAGGATCGCTCTTTGAACTTTAAACATGCAACGGTGTATTCTCACTATCCTGAAGCAAGAGAATTAGGAGCTGTTATTGAACTTAATGAACATAACTCTACATTTGACTACACTCCTCTTCAACTTCTCTTTGTTAAGGATGATTCTGTTACTGTGCATCATGCTGTGAAGAATAATTTTCGAAAATATCCTTGTGATAGTTTTGAGGTTTTT
>JAHFJQ010000035.1:0-5192 GCA_023245755.1 archaeon
CTTTGTTTATTGAAGTTTTAAATAACCTTCCTCAGATTCTTTCCATTAATATTACGGATGAAAGTGAAGAAGAAGGGATACAAATTATCCCTCTTTTTGGTCAAACAAAAGAAGTAAAAGTTGATGTGCTTATCAATGATAGTGATGGGCTAAATAACGTACAGGGAGTGACGTATTCTTTTGCGAATAGTTCTGGAAACTTAACTCTAGAAAAAAATATCTCTCAAACTGCAGGCTGGTATACAGGAATACTTAGTCTAAGCCCAGAGCTTCTTGCAGGAGAATATAGTCTTACAGTAACTGCCCGTGATACAGAAAATGAAACAAAAAAGGAACAAGCATTTAGTTATGAAGGAATTGTCTCTACGCAGCTGAATGTAAGTACCTTCTCTATTACGATGCAAAGCGGTGGTACAGAAACACGAGCAGTAGAGTTACTTAATTCTGGAAACATAGCCTTAGATACAGAGATCTCTGCGGAAGATATTGTTTCTTCAGCAGGGGTTATTCCAAAGAATTCCATTTCTGTATTCCAAAATGTTTGGTTGCCACTAGAAAATCCAGTAGTATTAGATACAAATATCGTGCCAAACGCAAAGAAGGAACTGCAGTTTAGAATTCAGCTTCCAGCAGAAGTGAAATCTGGCCAGTATGAAGGAAAAATTTTCATTACTTCTATGGAGAGCGAAAGTGGAGAATAAAATCTTGATCGAAGATCTCCAGTTTCTTCTGGATGAAGCAGAGGAAAGAATGTGGAGAAGAACAAGGGCAGTGATAATGGACTTGTATTGGCAGATAGGCTATTGCTTACGGGAGTATTCTGAGCAGGACCTGGTCATCTTTAGTGAAGAGCTTGCAGTGATATTGGATATTGATGGCCAGATGCTGCGTACAGCCTATCGCTTCTACAAAGACAATCCTTTGAAAAGAAAAATAGCTCGGTGTAGCGCATGAAAATTCTTTTTTTTCTTTTTTTATGTATTCCTACTGTAACTGCACTAGCTGTAACACCAACAACAATAACAGTCACAGAAGATGCTGGTGCAAAGCTCTATGTCTACAACACCTTGAACCAAACTATGGCTTTTCAAATAGAAGGAATATATGGCGAGAATTTTACTCTTACAGCAAGTGCATTAAAGATAATAGAAATACCTCCGGAAAAAAGGGGAGGAAATCTTCGTATAAAAGAAATATATCCTGAAGGCTTTGTCAATGCTATAGAGATCCCCGTCAAGGTACAGAAAAAGAATAAAGAAAGTTCGCTGGGTATAGGCTCTTTTCCACTGACTTTTGCTTCAGTTCTAGCGCTCACGTGTATATCTATAGGGGTGTATGGTTGGAAACGAAAAAAAAGAAAAGCAACGAATATATAAGGAAAAATTCGCCAAAAGCTTTAAATAAACTGCTTCTCTTTTTGAGTCGATGGTCGACTTCAAAGCCGTACAGGACAAATGGCAAAAAAAGTGGAAAGAAGAAAAAGTCTTTGAAGTGGATATTGATCCCAAGAAAGAAAAGTTTTTTATTAATACACCCTATCCTTATATTTCTGGTTCTCTTCATATTGGTCACGCACGTGCAGTAACTGAAGTAGATGTCTATTCTCGTTTTATTCGTCTTCAAGGAAAGAATGTTCTCTTTCCTATGGCTTTTCACATTTCTGGAACTCCGGTATTAGGCATTAGCTTAGGAATTCAAAATGGGGATGAGAAAAAGATTGCACAATACAAAGAATATGTCCGTGCCTATGTTTCAAATGAAAAAGAAGTAGAAAAGATTGTTCAGAGTTTTGTAGAGCCTTGGAATATTGTTAATTTCTTTATTCCTAAAATGAAAGAAGAGTACTCTTCTTTAGGCCTGGGTGTGGATTGGAGAAGAAGTTTTACATCTGGAGATGTAGAGCACCAAAAGCTTGTAGAATGGCAATTTCACAAATACAAAGAAAAAGGCTACCTCATGCAAGGAAAATATCCTGTGTTGTATAGTAAAACACTCAAGAATGCCGTTGGCGAAGATGATATTTCTGATGGGGATACAAATCCTGTAGAGAAAAAAGAATTTACCCTAATGAAATTTCCCTTTGGAGATGCATTTTTAGTCATCGCAACACTTCGTCCTGACACCATGTTTGGACAAACAAACCTCTGGGTAAATCCTGACATTAGCTACGTAAAGGCAAAAGTCAATGGGGAAAAATGGATTGTGAGTAGACAGTGTGCTGAAAAATTATCTTTTCAAGATAAGAAAGTAGAAATAATTGAAGAAGTTTCAGGAAAATCTCTTCTAGGAAAAAGTTGTAAGGCTTTACATAAAAATAGTGAATTACTTATTCTTCCCTACAAGGGATGTAAACCAGAAATTGCAACGGGGCTTGTTATTTCTGTTCCAAGTAATGCACCGTATGATTATATGGCACTAAAAGAGCTTCAAGATTCTGCACAACTTTGCCAAAAATATGGCCTGGATCATACAAAGATAAAACAAATACAAGCTATTTCAATTATTGAGTCTGAGGGATTTTCTAGTGAAGCTGCAAAAGAAATTTGTGCACGCATGAAAATTACTTCCTTGCAACAAGAAAAACTTCTTGAAGAAGCAACAAAAGAAATTTATAAGATAGAGTTTCATACAGGAAAACTTCTCAGCACCTGTGGCAAATATGCAGGGAAATCTGTACAACATGCGCAACAAATGATTATAGAAGATCTCAAAAAAGAAAAGAAAGCAGATATCTTCTACGAAACATCCCGTCCTGCAGTTTCTCGTGATGGTGGAGAAGTTATTGTAGCAATTATGGATAATCAATGGTTCCTTGATTTCAATGCAAAGGGTTGGAAAAAAGAAGCTTCTCAAAGTTTGAAGAGTATGGAAATTGTTCCAAACAAATATAGAAAACAGTTTGAAGATGTATTTGAATGGTTAGATAAACGCCCTTGTGCACGTCTTCGTGGAATAGGAACGCAACTTCCTTTTGATACAAAATGGGTCATTGAATCCCTTTCTGATTCTACCATTTACATGTCCTTATATCCAATTCAAGAACGATTAAAGAAGTACAAGGTAACAGGAGAACAGCTCACTCCAGAGTTTTTTGATTTTGTTTTCTTAGGAAAAGGCAAAGTGGCTGATCTAAGTAAGAAGTTAGGATTGAAATCTTCTGAACTACAAGATATAAAGGATAATTTTGATTATTGGTATCCTTTTGATCAAAGACATACCTTCCAACCACACTTAGCAAATCATTTGTCTTTTATGATCTTTGCACATACCGCATGCTTCCCTAAAGAAAAGCAGCCAAAGAAGATTTCTTTCCACGGTTTGATTATTTCTGAAGGTATGAAAATGTCCAAATCAAAAGGAAACGTTGTCACCTTAATGGATTTAAACAAATCTTATGGTGCTGATGCCTTCCGTGCATTCTTGTGTAATTCTACAAGTGTAGATGCAATGATGAACTGGCAGTCTTCTGAGGTAGAGAAGACAAAAAAACATGTAGAAAATATTTTCACAGTAGTAGAAGAAATGACTAAAAATGAAAGAGAAGGAACTATTTCAAATAAGGCATTTGTCTCTCGTGTTGAAGGTCTCATTAAACGTGCAACACTCAGTCTTGAAGAAATGAATCTGCGTGACTATAGTAATGTTGTCCTCTTTGACCTCCTTAGAGAATATCAACGTGTTGCAAGATTAGGCAAAGATCTTCCAGCAATTCATTATTATCTTTCAACGCGTTGGGTACCTATGCTCACTCCTTTATGTCCTCATTATGCAGAAGAACTCTGGGCGCTAAGTAAGAATAAGGGCTTCGTTTCTACTGCATCCTGGCCAAAATACAATGAAAAGCTTATTGATGAAAAAGCAGAGTTTGTAGAAGAAACCATTGAAAGTTTTGTTGATGATGTACGAGAAATTCAAAAACTTGTAAAGAAAGAAAAACTCAGTAAAGTAGTGGTGATTTTAGCTCCTTCTTGGAAATACACGTTTATGAAAGAATTCAAAAAAGAATTCGCAAAGGAGCGAGATATTGGTGTTCTCTTAAAGAAAGTCATGGATAAAGAGCATGCAAAAGAAATTACCGCATTGGTTCCTAGTTTAGTAAAAAATACTTCCAAAATTCCTTTTGTTGTACTTACACAGAAAGAAGAAGAAGCTGTTTTCAAAGAATATAAGGCCCAACTAGAAAAGAAGCTTTCTTGTACAGTAGAAATTGTTTGTGCAGAGAAAAGTGCAGAAGCAAAAGCACAACAAGCACTCCCTAGTAAACCTGCAATTCTGGTCCAATAAGGCTCACGAAAAGTATATAAAGGTCCTCTATGCCATTTTAGATTACTTATTGAAGTGCGGTTGGAGATAACAACCCTGAACTCGTTTCTAAAAACTACCTCTCGAGGAGAAGGTAGCATGTTTTTGATTGATAAAGATACAGATGTAGCATTGTTTAGAAATGGATCCTTTGTAGATAGTTTAGCAACCTGTAGAGATAGGGGGTATATTCCTTTAGTTTTACCTCAAATCCATGATCTTATGTATGATAATGTAGCCTTTCGGACATCTGCACATACAAGCCTAAGCGTTCGCATTATAGGCCAGACGAAAGTTGGTGCGAAAGTTGCGGTGTATGTTCATGACCTTGGTTCTTGGGCAGACCCTAAATACTGGAGAAAGACAGCCTTAGTATATGATATGCTCCCTATCCCTAAAGGAGAGTTTTTGAAGCTAATAGAAGCAGATGAGGAGCAATTTTCAGATGGCACTTATCGTGTACGTGTTCTTCCTTTAGAAGATGATCGAACTTACATTTGCTCTTTGGGAATTGAAGAAGTAAAATGTAACAGAGACTACCTTGCATATTTTGGTTCTAGGAAAAGATTAGACCGATTTCTAGCTGGAGAACAGGACTCAACTCCAGGGAAAGCTTCTGGCAGAGAAAAAAGATATGATCCTATCTTTATTACTGGCTTTGGACATGCCATTGCAGATGTAGGTCTTGCAAGCACCTTAAGATCTCGTATTTATGGTGAAAAAAATGGTTGGGAAGCACCCTATCCTGTATTTGGGAGACGTTCTCAAACTCCTCTATTAGATCGTTTTAAAAGCTATTTACCTCAAGCTTTCCAATAGCTCTCATCGTAATGAAAGTCTTCCAAGCCTTTAAATATGCTTTTTGTTTTCTTTAAGATATGGAAGAAAAG
>JAHFJQ010000035.1:5202-9707 GCA_023245755.1 archaeon
AAAAAATCAAAAGATATCGCTACAGTCATGAGCAATGCAACTGCGAGAAAAATTCTTGACCATCTCACCGAGAAAGAAAAAGTGTCACCTATAGAGTTATCTAAACATTTACAGGTTCCTTTATCAACAATTACTCATGCATTAAAATTGTTAGAAAAAGAAGGTTTGATTATTCGTGCAGATCATGCGTGGAGTGAGAAAGGCAGAAAGGTTTCTTTATACTCCTTAGCAAAAAAAATGATTCTTATTGTTCCTAAAGGTTATGACTGGAAGGAAAGTTTGAAAAAAATGCTTCCCATATTCTTAGTAGGTACAGTTTTGTCTATAGCTTTAAAATTCTATTCTCTTTCACAACAAACTACCTTTGCAGCAGATTCTGCGGTATCTACACTAGAAACAAAAGAAATGAGTTATACATTAATAGACAATTCCACAACAAACGTTATTTCTCTACCGCAAGAAATATGGATCTACACAGTAGCAATAACCTTTATTATAATGCTCATTATATTCATACATGATCTATGGAGGAAACGCACATGAAAAAAATACTCGGTATTATCTTTGTACTTCTATTGTTGCCAATAGTAAGTGCAACAAGTCTCTATCCAGAAAGCTATGGCTACTATGGACAAAACCAATATTATTACACGGTCTTTGACGGTGAAGGAGAAGCAGCTGTTCTTGCACGTATTGAATTGCAGAATACAAACAATCTTACAGATTTCTCTTTTCAAATCCCTGGCCAGGATATTGATATCATAAATATAGTGCAAGAGTATTATGAGTATACACAGGAGTGCTCAAATTGGGAAGAGGTTTCTTGTTCGAGTTCTAATGGTATAGAAACCTGTAATAAAGAATGTACAGACTATATTCGCTACCCCATCTATCCTCCAAGTTATGCACAAGTAACCTACACGGTTGGTGAATCTGATGATATGACCAATATCCAATTCGATATTCCAAAGCAAGATCAGGACAGTATTTATCTTTTGATATATTACAAAACAACATCCTACGTGACAGAATCTGGAGGAGTGTATGAATACAATTTCCAGACCATTCAAGATGAATATGATACAAACTACGTGCGTGTGAGTCTTGATGTTGCAGAGGATTTGTACTTAGAAGGAGTAAGTTCTGCTATTGACTATCAAAAAGAAGTCTTTGCAACAAGTGAAAGTGCAGACTTTTCACGGGTAGCCTCTTCCATATCCTATATTGATACAGGCTACACAGAGACAGCATCCTCTTTAGATCCTAATGAAAGCTTTACTGTAGAAGGAAAATATGCAAAGTCTTGGTGGAATATTCATTGGTGGGAAGTTGTACTTGGAGTTCTTATAGGGCTTATAGCTCTCATGGGAATTGTGTATGGGGTACGGAAAATAACACACAAAAATAAAAATTTAGGAGTACCTTTGTTATTAGGTGTTGCAAGTGGAATTTTGTTATTCAGCATTTGGTTTGGTTGCTCTTACCTTTTAGAGAATAGTTATTATCTTGGCATGTATAATAGTACAATGATGCTCTTTATTATTCTCTTAACGGTGATTATGAGCCTCTTTTTACTTGCAGTACCGGCAGTGTGGGTAGGCTATACCCAGGGAGTGAAATATGGAATGATTTGTTTTGTTGCAACAGTCTTAACACTCTTTATTTTAGGTGTTATCGCAATAAGCTGGTTATCTGTATATTCTACAACAACAAGCCCAGGGCCTATTCTTTATTAATTTTTTTTCCTTTCATTATATTTTTAAAGAAGGGAACTATTATTTCCCTGTGGCAAAGAAGGAAATATTTGCATGGAGTATGTATGATTTTGCAAACTCTGCATATAATTCTTTAGTTCCTGTTCTTCTTTTTCCTTTATACTACAAAACCATTATTCTTCAATCTAGTCCCTATGCTGATCTCTGGTGGGGCATTGCTGTAGGAATATCCGTTCTGCTTTCTGGGCTTATTTCTCCTATTATTGGAGCAATAGCGGATCTTTCAAATAAAAGAAAACTTGCCTTCGTTCTCTCTTCTTTAGCAACGATTGTAGGGATCTTTCTTCTTGCATTGAGTTCTTCTCTCTCACCTCTTCTTGCAACTATACTTTTCATTCTAACGAATCTTTCTTCAGGGGTAGCACTGACATTATATGATGCTCTTCTCTCTAGCGTTGCGGGAGATAAACTTGGAAAAGTATCCGGTTTAGGCTATGGCATTGGGTATGCTGGGGGCATTCTCTGTACACTTTTAGTCTATCCTCTATTCCAAGCGGGAGTTGAATCCTCTTGGTATTGGTTAGGATTTGTTATCGTTGCTTTATTCTATCTTGTCTTTTCATTGCCTGCATTCATTTTTTTAAAAGAAGAGGAATTTAGTCATGAAAAAAGAAAGGCAGGAATTCTTCGGTCGAGTTTTTCAAGTACCTTTCATACCCTAAAGAGTTGGAAAGAAAATAGAAAGATCTTTCGTTTCCTCTTTGCATTTTATTTTCTAACCGAGGGAATCGTTACATTAATGTATTTCATTTCTCTTTTTGCTTCAACAACACTTGGTCTTACTGCAACACAAATTGCTTTGGTATTTATATTGTCCCAAGTCATTGCCATTCCAGCAACGATTCTCATAGGCCATCATAGTGAAAAGATCGGATATAGAAAGATTCTCATTTTAACATTAATGGGGTGGTGTATCACCACAGTACTACTTAGTGTAACAAATTCTTTAACAATGCTTTACCTTGTTGGTGCCTTTACTGGATTAATTATTGGGAGTAGTCAAGCAACTGCTCGTGCATGGTTTGCTCAAATCATCCCTGCACAGAAAAAAAGTGAGCTTTTTGGCTTTAATGCACTTGCAAGTAAGATCTCTGCAACAATAGGCCCCCCCATTTTTGGTATTATCTCTGTAGCAACAGGAAACCAAAGAATAGCTGTGGTAACCATTGTCGTGTACTTTCTTATAAGCCTCTTCTTATTTTATAGACAAAGATAACCCTGGACACCCGGCACGCCCCCGCGCCAGGTTTATATATGCTTTTGCTTATAGGTTCTAAGCAATGATAAAAGTATCAAAAGACACACCCTTAGCAGAACTCACGTTAAGAAAGTACGAAAAGCCCTATGAAATGTCTCGTAGGGACTTGATTAGAAAGATCTGTCTTTCTACTGGTTTATTACAACCAGGAGATTCTCGCGATGTGATTGTAGATATTTTTCATATTCTCCTAGAAACAAAAAAAGAAATGTCTTGTGAAGAAATTCGCGAAGCAGTGGTAGAAAGAAGAAAAGAAGCAAAACTTCCTCTTACAGGCATTGCTCCTTCTAATATCCGAAGACAAGTAAAGCGTTTACGAGATCTCTATTTTGTGGAGAAAGTACGCAATAACTATCGTATCCATGAAAATGAGCAATTATCTGTTCTGTTCACAGAAAAAATAGAACAGTTTTATTTGGCTGCCATTGTTACAAGAATAAAAGAATACCTAGCAGCATTAGAAGAGACGGAGAAACCCATTTCAAAAGTTTCATAAAGACTTGGAAAATTGACATTGCCATGAAAGATATCATCATACGAGGTGCTCGTCAGCATAATCTCAAAAATTTCGATCTTATTCTTCCTAGAGACAAACTTATTGTAATCACCGGTCTTTCTGGCAGTGGGAAATCCACCCTTGCATTCGATACTTTATATGCTGAAGGGCAAAGGAGATACGTTGAGTCTCTATCTGCATACGCTCGTCAATTCTTGGGTGTCATGGATAAACCAGATGTTGATTCTATTGAAGGTCTTTCTCCTGCAATTTCTATAGAACAAAAGACAACAAGTAAAAATCCTAGAAGCACAGTTGGAACGGTTACAGAAATCTATGATTATTTACGGCTTCTCTTTGCAAGAATAGGAACGCCCCATTGTCCAGACCATAAAATAGAAATTAAAGCACAGTCCGGAGAGAGAATTGCTCAGCAAATTCAAGAAGTCCATAAAGGAGAAGTAACTATTCTTGCTCCAATAATTAGGCAAAAAAAGGGAACCTATGAACAGCTTATAAAAGATCTAGGCAAAGAAGGATATAGCCGAGTACGAGTGAATGGCAAGATTATAAAAACGGATGAAACGATGAAACTAGATCGTTATAAAAAACACGATATTGAAATTGTTATAGATCGTTTGCGTGTACAAGATACTTCCCGTTTGAATGAAGCTGTGGAACAAGCGTTGAAAAGGGGAGAAAATCTTCTTTTAGTTTTAGATGAAAAGAGTAAGGATCATTTGTATTCCTCAAGCATGGCTTGTCCCAAATGTGGGTTTTCTTTTGAAGAGTTACAGCCCCGTATGTTTTCCTTTAATTCTCCTTTTGGTGCTTGTGAGGGATGTAAAGGTCTTGGTGTGAAGACAGAGTTTGATTCAACACGAATGATCCCAGATCCATCAAAAAGTATCATGGATGGAGCAATTGCAATATATGGAAAATTAGATTTGACCTGGAGAGCACAGCAACTAGGGGT
>JAHFJQ010000098.1 GCA_023245755.1 archaeon
TCAATTAATAAAGATTATGTCTTAAAATCCGCAAGATTTTCAGGTATCACTCACTAACAATCGTAAATGCAACAGATTGTATTTCTTGGTACCCATAATCAATACGTACCCATCCATCATACTCTTTTTGTCCACCAATAAATCTATCCGTGGTAAGGCTATCCAGTTTACAAGTAGTTGTTGCAGTATCTTCACCTTGCTCAAAGGTAATCGTTCCACAGTCCTGTGCTTCACCAAAGAGAATCACATACACCTTTCCAGTAATGGTGATATCAGTAGGCAGCACACAACTAGGCTCAGACGTATAATCTAAATCTACTAGTTGTCCTGTTGCCTGTGTAGGCGCATTCGCAGTAATTTTGAGTCGAACATTGATTGCATTGCTTCCTTCTGTAGAAAGGATTTCTTCCACAGATGCGATTTGTACAGGCCCAGAAGAGCTACTCGTTAACTTATCCCCTTCAACCGCGCATTCTGTTTCTTGGTAAGGGTCTCCAGTAAGACAAAGCGTCATAGGACCATATGCAGTATATCGATATCGTGTATAAAAAGTGAGGTGTTGATTTCCAGATGCATCGCTGGGAACAAGTGCAGAATCAAAGTTCACCATGGTTTGTTCAAAATTACTATCATGTGGATCGTCTAAGGTAATATAGAAATTTTCACAGTTGCATCCACCTAAACCAGAAAATGTTTCTCCATCAAGGCCAGTAATACAGACCACACCATCTTCTACACTAGACTCTCCAAGGTCATCCAGTGTTGCAGAGGCAACGAGTCTGTCTCCGACATACACACTTCCACCATCAGAAGGCGCATTTATCGTGGTAACAACACCTGTACTCCCTCCAGCGCAGTCAGGAGGACAACTCGTAGGAGTATCCTCTTCAGTTGTTTGTTGACTACATGCACTCAGAAGCAGAAGTATTCCTAAAAGAGCAAAAAAATGTTTCATGCAACTAAAGCCCCACCTTGTTGTATAATACTCACCGTTTCTTGTTTTTCTTCTACAGTATAAACATATTCAATGTCCACACTATATTCTTTTACCACATAAGGAGCATCTGCAAAGATGTCTGGGTCTACAGAAATCCAACATTGGAAGGTTCTATAGTTTGATTTTCCAAAGAATGCATAATTTGCAACATAATTGGTAAACAGAGAGTCCTTTACGCTATCATCCATAGTATAGCTATTACTTCGTTCATCTCTCCCACCAGAACTAAATGGACAACTCACACTTGGTGCTCCATTAAGTTCATCATTAAGAGTAACTCCATCTGGTAAATAAAGAGTAAAGGAATCAAAACTTTTAATGTTTCCATTCCATTCATTATTCAAAGTAATCGCAACAGTATTATAGGAAAGGGTATCTCCACTTCGTATAATAACAGGTTGTTGCTCTTCTCCTTCTCCACCCACACCTATTCCTACACTAAGAGGTTCTCCGTTATACACCACTCGTAAATCGCCTTGACTAATACCTAAGTCATAGGCATCAAAGAAATCCGTATCTCCTATTTGATCTGCAACTTCTCCAGGAATAAAATACACCGGTAGGCTTGCATCTTTTGTTGCAGTCTTAAAGCTAAAGGCTCCAAAAACAGTATATGCTCCTTGCGTAAGTGCTTGTGTTTGTTCACCAGAGATACGACAGAGCGTTGTTGCTCCTTTTTGTATAACTCCAGAGTTAGAAGAAATAATTTCTCCATCTTTTCGTACATTGGATTCAGTGTCCTTGGTACTGGTGTTAAAATAACAGTAAAAATCTCCCTCATATGTGGAAGAGCTAGGAACGTTATAATACTCAATATCATAGAGGATATCAAATGCTTGTCCTGCAGGAACAGCATCTCCAGTAAGAGAACGAAAATCAACAAGGTCTATTCCTTTTTTATCACTGGAACTGTTAATATTTGTAGCAAAGTAATCTCCAGATCCTGTAGAGTACACTCCTGCGAAGAAATCACTTACTGGGTCAACAGTATATTTCTTAATACTGGCAAGAACATCCTGTACAGCTCGTTGCCCATTTGCGGAAGCCAAGTATCCCCATATAAAGACACCTACAACAACCAGTCCAAAAAGAAAGAGGGAAATCATGAGCATGTTTCTGCCACTGCTTTGTGCACCACCAGTAGAGTGCCCTGCACCTCCACCACTACTTGCACTTCCTGGAGAAAGAATTTGCCCTCTTTTACCAAAAGAAATACCTCTCATAATTTCATCTCTACTAGAACGTCCAAACAAGCGCATAAACTATAGATAAGTTTATCAATATTTAAACCTTTTTAGAAACTATGGTTTTAGGAGACTGTGCAGAAGGACTCATAAGACTTTTTTTTGTCTTTGTAAAATTCGGTATAAATCATATAGGTTGGGGTATCACCTTCCTCATTGCATTATGGCTAGTCTTTTGGATTTTCAACAAATTTGGTATTGCTTTTGTTCCTGCAGCGCTTGCAATAGTTGTGATCTTTCTCGTTTTTTTCTTTGGAACAGCCTACCTTACAGGTGCACCATTGTGTGAATTTTCAAATGAAGTCAGTCAATTACTCGTGTAAGCCTTCAATATGGCTCACTTTATGCTTAAACAATATCAGTCGTAGCTTATCATCAAGAACAACACCTCTTTGTACCAAGAGTTGTTTCAGTTGCGAATAGAGTTTTTTTCCTTCCCTATCTAAGTCTGTAAGCAGAACAATTTCTTTTGTTTTGATACTTTCCACAACTTCAAAGAGTGCTTTGTTTTCTAAAGTGAGAACATGTGTACAACCCAGTCTTTCTAAGGCCTTTTGGTCCTTTTTTCCTTCAACAACAATAAGTTTTTTGCGTATACGCTGTATTTCTTCAAGAATCTCTTCATTCATATATACATTTCACAAGCACAATCCTTTAAAGAAACTTTCTTTTAAAATATTATTCTTTAAAGATAACAGTATGGTGGTCAAAATCTTCAAGTCTTACAGTCTTTGTGTGTTCATCAACAGAAAAAGTGAGAACAAAATGTTTGTCAATGTGGACTTCTTTAAGATATTGTAGTGGCGCTCTTAAATTCTTATAATGCTGAGGGTTCAAGATAATTTCTTGAGCCTTTTTTAGAATAATTTCGTATTGTTTTTTATTTTTTTTGAAAAGTTTAGCTAATTTCTTGTCAAGCTCTGGACTAATGTCTAGAGAATACATTACTTTTCATACCTCTTTCTAAGATGGTCTACAGTTCCTATTTTGATAGGGGCTTGTTTTTGTATTCGTAGTGCCTTTTCAATATATTCTGGGCGTAGTTGGGGCTCTAAGATTACCTCTTCATACTTTCTTACAACGAGGTCTATAGCTTCAGATTTATCTTTAAGACCATATTTAGCTTTAATAATACTTAAAACTCGATTAGTCTGTTCTTCAATATGTACCATTGCTT
>JAHFJQ010000036.1 GCA_023245755.1 archaeon
CAGAAAGATAATGATTTCCCCAATTCAAAAGCATAAGAAGGGTTTCTTCAAAATATTTTGCGAGCTCTTGTTGAGGAAGCTGCAAGGCAAAAAGCTCCTCTTTATACTTTCCCCATTGTACAAGAAATTCTTTTTGAAGAGCAATTTTAAATCCTTTTTCATAATTCTCTTCTGTAAAGGATCTAACATCTAAAGTATAGAATTCTTCTAACACAGAGTGTGCAATATTTCCTCGTACAGTATGGATGCTTGCTTTTGTAGGAAGCTTCTCAATATATTGATAATAGTATTTCCTATTACATTGAAGAAAGGTATTAATAGAAGAAGGAGACTCCACCCTTTTTGCCATGCACGATGAGGGTAAAAATGAATTTAAAAAGATTTAGTTACTTAGAGACAAACTCAACACCAGGAAGAGATTGAAATTCTTTATCCCCTGTAACGAAAAGCATATTATTTTCTTGAGCAAAAGTATATCCAACAGCATCAAAAAAAGAAAGGTTTCTTTTAATCTTTTTTCTATAAGCCATTCCTTTTTGCATAAGTTCAAGACTACAAGGGAGAGAATTTAGCCGTAGTTTAGATAACCAATAACGAGCTGTTGCCTCATTGTACTCTCTAAGGATAACCCAGTAAAACTCAGCTAAGATAACATCTATGACAACAAAATCATCTTCTATATACGAAAAGTACTTTTCATTGCCTTGGAATATTTCACAAAGAACATAGGTATCCAAGAATTTTATTTGTCCCACTTGCTTTTCATCTCCTTTCTCACTTCTTTAAGAATTTCTTCAGTAGGGCGTTTAAACTTTACCGTACCAAACATTTCTTTTAACACATTGTATTTTCTTTCAATTTTAACAACAACTATTTCTCCTTCTTTCAAACGCTCTGCTTTCACAACATCAGCAGGGAGAATAATTCCTAGAGAATTTCCCCATTTTTTCGTTTTAACCAGAGCCTCTTGCATAGTATAACTAGTGGGTATAACTGATTTAACTAGTTTTTGTTCCATTACCTTATTTGAAGAAAGGAGATTCATAAAGCTTTACAAGAAAAAGCTGAAGGATTTTCAAGAGTTTCGCAAGATTTTCATTTACTCAGAGTCCATTTCTAATTTTTGTTCTATGGTATTGTAAACCCTTGCACGATTATATCTTTGCACCATTACACAAGCAATATTTGCAAGAGTTAATGCACCATTAAAGTAAAAAAAAGAGCTATCATCCATAAAATTATATATAGTCGAACTAGCAGAATAGAGTCCAAAGAAGAGATGAACGGACTCATTGAATCGAGTTCCAGCTTCAAAATCTCTCAACGCATCTACCGATCGATCTTCCTGACCAACAAAATAAGAACCGGCATATTTATGCTCCCCCAATGTTTTATGAAGGATTCCAACAGTACTCATTATTCCTTTTTTGATAGATCGCACACCTAAACATTCATACAGTCTTCCACTTCTTTCAAAGAATTTTGGCTCAAAATAAGCATCAGATATCTTTCGCCCTAGAGTTTTAGGTTTATGTACTTCCTGCATATATAGATTTCTTTCTAATGAAGACATATCTCTAACTCCAGCGATTATAGGGCGGTTTTTCATGGTACTAATAATTAAAAATGTCACTAAACAGCTCTAAAATAACACGAGACTGAGAAGACTTTTCACCTTCTTCAATCGCAAGGGTATACGCTTCTTGAAGAGACTGTATGACCAATTGGGGGTCTTGTTCTACATAAGCAGAAGTTGCACACGGAGAAACGTGTAAACTCAAATCAAATGTAACACATCCTCCTGGAGTAAAAACAGAAGTACTCTGACAAGAGCCAGAACTAGTACATCCAAAACCATAAACTCTTTTTTGATCACTCAGGCTATCAATTTCCATACCTTCTCGATCAGTTATAATAACCCTAGCTTCTAAATCTGGAGTAACATAAGAATATTCTTCAGCAGAGAAAGCATCTTCAATCTTATCCAAAACTTGTCCCTTCTCTTCATAAGTACAATTTTGAGAACCAGTATCCCTTTTACAAAGATCCGTAAGTAACTCATTACAGGAGAAAAGAGAAATAGCACTAACCCCTACAAAGAAAGGTAAGGATAAATACTTTTGAACAGACCCATAAAGATCCATTTTACAACCTCTTCAAATAGAAAAGAATTCCTAGTCCAACAAGCACTGCAAGTAAAATACTCACAAGAAGAACCCAGGAAGTACTTGGTTCAGCAACATCAACAGTAAGGAGTTTCTGAGTAACCAATCCTTCATTTGTACTAATTTCAACAAAGACAGAATCACTTCCAGCACTTTGCGGACTCAACGTAAATTCAAATTGGCCACTAGACTGTGCAGGAACTGTTATAGGAGAACTGTACTCTGCATTCAGGCCATCAACAGTAAGATAAAAGGTTTTTGTACTATCCGCAAGATTAGTAACTTGTACTTTGTATGTACTTGTTTCTCCTTCAGTTAAACCAGTAATAGAAGAAACAGAAACAAGGGTATTTTCATCATACACCTGTTCACCTTCAACACGAATATAACTGCTTCCAGTAACTTCGCTATACCCATTATTGTAAGCAACAGTCACAAGTACTTCATAATCTCCAGCAGCATCACTTGGAATAACCAAATATGCAGTGGAAGCATCAGCTTGATCACCGGAAAGAAGCTCATCCATGTAGACTCTCTGGGAGATACCTAATGCAGGGATACTCACAGTTACTTTCACATCATTTTCATCTTTATACCCTTGATTATCTAAACGAACCTTTACCCCAAAATAATCTCCTGGAGCAACAGTAGTAGAGGAAAGAAGAATATCTTCAACACTAACTTCATGTCTTTCTTGTTCTAAGTATAAGCTATATTCTTGACTTTCTTTATCTTGACCATCATAGATTTCCACATGCAAGGTATATGCATTGCTAGAAACATCTAAATCATCGGGAATAGCTAAGTAGAGAAATTCTTTATAAGAAATACCATCTTCAACTTTAAAAACATCACTAGTCTCTTCAATATCGCCATATTCATATCCACCAAGCCATGCACGAACACGCACATCAGTAGACTCTCCAGTACCTTCAATATAGACCTGAACTTGTGCATTGGTGCCTAATTCCACCTGCACAGTAGAGCCTTCTGCCTGAATACCATTAACATAAACAGCACTAATTTCATAATCACTAGAGTCTGCACGTACAAAAGGCAGGGCAAAAAGAACTACAAGAGTGAGAGCAAAAAGAGAGAACCTCATTTCTGTTTTTTATCTCCACATTTTGTTTGATACGTTTCTAAATAATCATTACGTACACCATACACCTCATCAAGATCATTAGTATGAAAAGAATCAAGTAATCTTCTTTCTGTAGGATGATCAAAAGTATATACAGACATTTTTTCTTGAGCAGTACCAGGGAATTCTACTTTGTATTCTTTATCTCCAACGATACAAGTAACAGAAGGAATAATACGTACAGAAGTTTGAGTATCTTCAGCAAAGGCTGGAGAAGATGCGCCTAACAATCCTAAAAGTCCAATTTGTGTAAGTTTCATTGTTATAACCTCACTATTTGAAGAAGAAACACCTATATAAACCTTTCGGATATAGGACTACTTATAAGGGACAATAAAAAGAAGAAAAAAGGCTATTCTATATACACCCCCATATCTCCAAAAGAGAACGGGTCAGAAGAAGAATTGGCAGGAGTCCAAGCACTGCACTCTACATAGTCCCCAGAGCGAGTATAGCCGCTAGAAAACAGCCCTGCAGGACCAGTTTCAGTCTGGACAAGCTCCCTGTTTACAAACCAGGAGAAATCAAAGACTTCTTCTGCAGTCCCATCAACACGACAATGCAAATCATCTTCCACAGTAGGGTTTCCGGGATAAAGAACAACCTGAGGATCTACACCAGTATCATATTCCGGAAACTGTACACACCCAGACAAAGAAACAAGGGTACTTGCGCCTAACACCAACTTTTCTAAAGTAGTCATACACAATACAAGAATAAAGAAAGAAATGAAGCTAATCCAAAGAAAATATATAATTTATATAAAAAGAAAAAAAATTAAAAAAGAGAGCTAAAAAAAGCTCCAATTTTATCCCAGAATCCTAAAGGCTCATCTTGGGAAACGTCTTCTTCATCTGCTTCAGCGGAAGTAACGTAATCTCCTAAACTTACAACATGTAAATTGAATGCTGTTTCATAAGAGATGTCATCACTTTCTACTTGAACAACTAAAGGATAGTTTCCTGTTTCTAAACCTTCTGGAATAGCTACTGCATAGATTTGTGAACCTTCTTCAGATCGATCAAGATCTTCAAAGGAACTAGTGTACTCTTCACCATTAAGGATAAAGTGTACGTTGATTTCACGTGTATCAAAGCTATTGTCATTTGTTAATGTCAAGAGCACTTTAACCGTATCATCACTACCAGTACTATACAAGGTATCATCTTCTATGTAAAAGACTCCAGATGTTTCAAGATCCATTCCAGATACATCATATGCAGAATACAAAGTATGTGCGTTTAAGACTTTTGCTTCCTGAACAACAAGAAGATCTCCTTCATAGTCTCCAGTACTCAATTCATCTTCATCACAGACATCATTTGCATTTGTATCAGCACAGATATCATCTACCTTTACAGTAAAGCTCGTACTATCTGTACTATGCCCATCAGTAACGCTTACAACAATATCAGTATACTGTCCTGCATCGGAATAAGTAGTATCCCAAATCCAACATCCAGTACTTGCATCATAGCTTCCACCAGGGATATTTGAGTAGCCATAAGTAAGAACATCTCCTTCTGCATCATATGCACTTGCACAAACAGAAACAGTGTCTCCTTCTTCTACAGTAACATCACTGATATCATCTAAAACAGGTGAAGCATTCTCATCTTCATCACAAATACCATCGTTATCAGAGTCAGTACATTCATCTACATCACAAATACCATTGTTATTTGCATCAGTACATTCATCTACATCACAGATACCATCGTTATCAGAATCAGTACATTCATCCTCATCACAGATACCATCGTTATCAGAATCAGTACATTCATCTTCATCACAAATACCATCGTTATTTGCATCAGTACATTCATCTTCATCACAGATACCATCGTTATCAGAATCAGTACAAGGTTCTTCACCTTCTGCTTCAACAGTAATATCAATAGTTGCACTTCCGCTATTTCCTTCAGCATCTGTTACAGTAAAGTCAGCAGTATAACTACCTTCATCACCTAAAACAGTTTGCCAATCTCCATTTGCATTCAAAGGGGAACTAAATGTATAAGTCAGTTCACTTTCAGCAGAATCTGCATCATAGACATAAATAGTCGTTTCTTCATACAAAGAATTTGCAGACTGTGCAAGTAAGAAAGTACCATAGTTATTTGTATAGACAACAGAAACATCTGCAAGATCTCCTTCAGTAACACTAAAGTGGATATCAGTTGCTACTGGAGCTTCTGTATCTACAACAATTACTGGAGCTTCTTCGACAGTGATTTCAATAAGAACTTCTTCGTAGTCAGTTCCATCACCAACAAGAGCTTGTACTTGGTAAAAACCAGCATCTCCAACTTCTGTTTGCCACTGTCCACTACCTAAGTTCAAAGGTAAGCCAAAGATAATTGCTAAAACATCTCCATCTGCATCATATGCAGGAACATCTTGTGTTTCAGAAACCATTGCTGCAATACCAGCACCCAAATAGTCCCAGACACTAGAGTATTGAACAAGATCAACATCAACCATATCTCCTTCGGTTACAGTGAAATGAATATCTGCAGCATAAGGAGCAGTATTATCACTTGTTTCACTACAATCTAAGATCTCAACAGAAGCACTATCATACTCAAAAGAGTCGTAGGATGCACTTGCTGGAACCCAGGCAGTAACAGTCCAAAGATCTCCAATTTCTGTATAAGAATCATCTAGAGTACTTGAAGGGCCCGTACTTGTGTAATAGGTAGATCCACCCATAGTCCAATAGTAATCGAAAGTGGTACTTTCGTAGCCATCAACATATGCTCGCAAGTTATCTTCATCACAAGGTTCTGTTGGTTCAATAACTAAATTCCCACCATCATATGTAGGAGGGGTATCGTCATCTCCACCATCAGTACAGTCTTGGATTTCAACACTATCGCTACCATACTCAAAGCTATCATACCATGCACTTTCTGGTACCCAAACAACAACAGTCCAGACATCGCCAGATTCAGTATAAGAATCAGAAAGTCTACTAGATGTTCCTGTACTTGTTTTGTAAGTTGCACCATTTTTCATCCAGTAAAAGTCAAAAGTAGTATCTTCATATCCTTCTACAGATGCGGTAAGGTCATCATCTCCACAAGGGTCACTTGGCTCGATAACAACATTTCCATCAGAAGTACTTGGAGCTTCTCCTGCAATAGTTACAGATTCATCTCCAACTTCATAGGAATCATACCATGCACTTTCTGGTACCCATACACTTACTGTCCATTCATCTTCTGGATTAGTGTAGGATGCACTTAAAGTACTAGACGTTCCCGTACTCGTTTTGTATGTAGCACCATCTTTCATCCAATAAAAGTCAAAAGTAGTATCTTCATACCCGTTTACATATGCTGTAAGAGAATCACTTGCATCAGGAGAGCTTGGAGTAATAACAACATCCAAAGCTTGCACTGCTGCAACTGATGCTACAAGCATAAGCACAGATACAATAAATAAAAAGATTTGTTTCTTCATGTGTGTCTCCTATAAGGAGGTAAGCCTAAGGCTTACCAACTGTATTGTAGTCCTGCATAAGGTCTCAAAGAGTTAGTATCTGCAACTTTGTCATCTCCACCTTGTGTGTGAAGAAGAACATCATCAAGTCCTAAAACTACTTGAGGGCCTTTTTCTTTTCCAAGTGTAACAACTGGACCAAGAGTGTATCTTGTTTCATCTTGTGGAACAAGTCCGCCATCTTGAGTTGTTGCATCTTGTGAATCATTTTCAAGACCAGCACCAACACCAAGGCTAAAAGCTGGGAACAAAGCATATCCAAGTCCACCATTTGCTTTTACTTTAGTCAAACCATCTTGTGTTGCATTGTATCCATCCATATCTACGACAGTGGAAACATTACCCCATCCAAGAGAAACACGACCATCGTAACTGGTTCTACCTGCTCTTCCTTCAAGACCAACTTCTGGACCAACAGCCCATTGTCCTGTAACTGCATCAATACCTGCATAGCTAACTGCAGCACTTCGTGCATCAACGTTTACACCTAAAGTCAAGCGTGTGTTATCACCAAGAGCTCTTGTGTAAACGGGAGTCATATCTACATCAATAACACGAACAGTATTGTCAGTGTTATCAGTGTATGCAAGATCAAAAGCCCATACGTGATCCACATCAAGACCGAAAGTATTTTTAGGATTTCTTAAAGGAACTCTAAAATTTCCTTCAAGCCAAAGACCATGTCCAGCCAAAGGCGCTTCTCCAAACTCATTCAAATGTTGATATCCACCAACAACGTTTCCATCTGTAGAAGGTCTTCTAACAGGTGCTCTTGCTGGAGCTGCTGGAGCTGGAGGTGCTGGAGCCGAAGCTTCAGGAGCCGGAGCTTCAGGAGCATAGACCCCTACAGGAGGTAAAAATTCTGCAGGGATAGCAACTGGAACTTTTCCATTATATGTTACAGTAATTCCGGAAAAACCATCTCCTCGAATACCATCTTTTTGCATAACAGTTTGAGTATTTCCACAAACACCATTTTCAATAGTAACTGCAACACTATCTAATCTCATAGCTGTTTCAAGTGCACTGTATCCAGCTTCATGTGCTAGTTGTGCAGTCAAATCTGCAATTTTATTTGTAGCAACAACTACCCCATGACGAGTAGCTGCATCATCACACATACTTGTTTTAAGAACACCATTTTCTAAATTATCATCGCCTCTAGTGTATTCAGAAGCAACATTCCATAATCTTGTTCCAGGTGCAACCCAAACAATCTCATAACTTCCTGGCACACTCTGAAGAGCTGCATAAGGATTAACGTCTTGTGCTAAAGCGGGAGCAGAACTTCCTAGTACCACACCTGCAATACCACCTAAAATTGTATTTTTTGTATTCATTTTATATAAACCTCGCGAGTTTTGATACCCCTCAAGAATAACAACTCGCTTATAAGCCTTTCTAATTGTCATCACTAATGGGAGATAACCCGTAGGGAAGAAAAGCATTTAAATAGGGAGAATTTCCAACAACTAGAAATGGCAAAAGTACACACAAGAACAAAAAGAAAGATGGCTTCTCCAACTCATTTAGCAAGTGCAAGGCCGGAAAATAGGGATAGAAAAACAAGGCCAAAAACCTTCAAAACTGAAGAATCTGCAAAGAAATGGGCAGAAGCGCAAGGTTTAAAGAAATTTGAACTCAAAAACATAAGAATTAGCACAAAAGATAAAAAAATAAGAGTGATTAGTCTTTAATTTCTTCTGTATCGCTCTTTTCTTCATTCATTTCTTCTACTTTTTCCTCTTTAGGAGCTTCTTCCTTCTTATCCCCATCTTTAAAGGCCTTTTTCTGAATAAAAACACCTAAAGCAAGAAGTCCTACAACAACAATGAGTGGCCAAAAAAGGCTTTTAGGACTAAAACCAGCAGAATCTGGCACATCAGAGGAAGGAGAAGAAGTTGCATCCCCAGTAAGAGAATTAGTACTATTTTCCTGGTCAGTCAAAGGAGCATTATTCACATCATTTCCACAACAGCATCGAGCATAATCTTCACACGGAGAAAAACCATACACATCTTCACTTTTCCCAGCACAAAAACCATTTTCTTCAGTTGTTTCACGACAGGCACCATAGACATAGCCTTTTTCTACACAAAGGTCATCACAGGTTGTTGCACTTACAACAGAAAGAAAAGTAAGTGTAAAGAAAACAAGGAAAAGAGGCAGTATAAGAGATCGTTTCATAAAAGGAGTATTTTTCCTCTGCTTTATATGAATTATGATACTAAAAAGTAAAGTTTAAAAGACAAACAAGCTCCTTAAAACAGATGAAAAACTTCTGGGATATTGTCAATCATGTCGTAAGGGAGGCAGATATCATTCTTCTTGTACTAGATGCACGTTTTCCGGAGCAAACAGATAACCCAGAACTCATTGACAAAGCAGGAGAAAAAGATATTATATACGTACTGAACAAATCTGATCTCGTAAGTAGAGAAGTACTCCTAAAATGGAAAAAGAAATACCCTAACTGTATATATATATCTGCAAAAGAACACCAAGGAACAACCGTACTCTTGCATAAGATTCTTGAGATAGCCCAAGGACAAAAAGTTTCTGTAGGTGTTGTTGGCTATCCAAATACCGGCAAGAGCTCAGTCATTAACGCACTCAAAGGAAGGAAATCTGCAAGTACTTCTCCACATTCAGGACACACAAAAGCAAAACAACTGGTAAAGATTACAGATAACGTCTACCTCATGGACACACCAGGAGTTCTCCCCTACATGGAGAAAGATACAGTCAAACTTGCAATGATCGGTGCAACAGATTTTACAAAAACAAAAGACCCAGACTTAGCAGCAATGGAACTGATTAAGAACAAAAAAAGGATCATTTG
>JAHFJQ010000099.1 GCA_023245755.1 archaeon
GAAAACAAGCACTTACCGACTATCCTTCTTTTGTTCTTATCCGTCAAGACCTTTCTGGAGTAGCAGAGAAACTCTCTACTGGAAGAAGAAGTCTAGAAGATAGATTTAGACAATAATCTTTTTATTCTCTCTAGTCTTTCTTTTCATAATGGTTTCTAGCGATGCATCCTGGTTTGATCTACACAGATATGTCTCTTCACTAAGGCAAGAACATCCACGGAGAAAAATCTGGGAGGATATACATTGTCCTACACAGTCAGATTTGGATGCATTGGTTTTAGAGGGGTGGAGAGTATGGCCAAAAAGAGATCCCTTATGGACATTAACGGGTGCTCTTTCTCCAGAGAAAAAGAAACTCTATTACAAAGAGGGGCTAGGGTACAAAAAACGTGACATAACAATTTGCCACGAACTTGCACATCTTTTTTATCCTGCAGCAAGGTATGCAAGAGCCTTTTCGCAAGAAGACTGGGAGTCAGTCATTGAATGGACAGGAAGAAGCTGGAGAAGAAAAGCTCCTGTATTAAAAATCATTTTAGAAAGTTTTCATGTACCAACAAAAATTTATGATTCTGTAACCAGGAATGCTTTTCCAGAGCAAAGAAGACAAAGGCTCTCTCAGGACTATGGTTATGAACAAATACCTATTCCTTTCTAAGCAACATTTTTAAAGAGAGATTATTTTTTGAGCTAAAATGTATTATCCTCGGTGTTCAACGTCTGCAACATGGGCCGAGTTACAACTCTTTGTACGCCAAGACCAAAAATATGTGGGAAGACTCTACAAACGTTTTAGAGAACGACCCTTTACTTTTCTTGCATTTGAAGAACTACAGACAAGAGGAATAACTCTTCAACATAAAGCTCTGGAACATTGTGTAGGAGAAGTAGAAATATCCTCAGAGGGTTCTTGCGTTATTTCCATGCATAAAGATCTTGTGGGATATCAAAGAGATGTTACTCTCTTTCATGAGCTCATGCATGTATGGTATAACCCTTTGCTTAATGATAGTCCAGATTTGAGAAATGAACAACGTCGTTTATCCAATGCTGCACGAACAGAGTGGCTCGCACGAAGGGCAAGAATGCAACCAGACCTTCTCCGAACTGTGGTAGAAGGCCTTGACCTTCGCGGACATATTTATGATAGGATAAGTTATCTTGCTTTTGAAGAGAGTTCTAGATTTCGTGAAAAAAGAAAGTGGAAACATGTCCTTAGAGATTAGATATATCCTCCTTTTTGCAAACCCCAAAGTTCTTTATACGTGCCTTCTTGTTTGATGAGATCTTTATGGGTCCCCATCTGGACAATTTTTCCTTTATCCATGACAACAATCCTATCTGCCTTCATAATCGTAGAAAGTCTATGAGCAACAATAAGAGTTGTCCTTCCTGCCATGAGTTTGTTGAGTTCTTCTTGGATTTGATGTTCCGTCTTAGAATCCAGTGCAGAGGTTGCTTCATCAAGTATCAAAATCTTTTTATTCGCTAAAAGTGCTCGTGCAATAGAAACTCTTTGTTTTTCTCCTCCAGATAATTTTACTCCTCGTTCTCCTACATAGGTCTGTTCCTTTTGAGGCAGACTATTGATAAAACCATCAAGTTGTGCAAATCGAATTGCTTTGAGAACATCTTTTCTGGAAGCTTTTTGATTTGAAAATGCAATATTATTATAGATGGTATCATAAAATAAAATACATTCCTGCGGAACAATACTGAGTTCTGAACGCAAAGATTCCTGTTTCTGGTCTTTGATATTTTTTCCATCAATGAGAATTTCTCCTTTTTTTGGATCATAAAGTCTATACACTAATTTCAAAAGAGTAGTCTTTCCTGAACCTGAGTGACCCACAAAGGCAACTTTTTCATGGGGCGCAATCTTCAATTGGAAGTGAGTAATAATTTCCCTATTCTTATGATACCCAAAAGAGACATTTCTAAACTCTACTCCTCCTTTTTCAATTTCTAGTTTCTGTGCATGGGCAGTGTCTTTGATCTCATTTTGAATTTTTCCATATGCAAATAATGCGCCAAGATCAGTAAAAGACTCAGTAATTTTTCGCAGTCCATAGACAAAGGAAAAGAGCGGTTCAGAAGCACTTCCATACACTGCGTAAATAAAGGCAAGAGTTCCAATAGAAATTTCCCCATTGAGGAATTTGATCAAAGGAAAATACATCACAAGGAGTAAACCTATCCCAACAATAAAACTTTGCCCAGGTTCAAGCCATTTATAGAAATCTAAAGCAAGGACCATTTTCTTTTTTGTATCTTGTGCATAACGCAAAAAGATAGATTTTACATGCTGTTCTTTTCCATAGTATTTCACTGAGTCGATATTTGTAAAGAAATCTCCAACAATACCTTTTTCTACATCATCTGCATCGTTTGATTTATCTCTCTGTTTTTTAGTTTTCGAGATAAGAAAAATACTGTACGCAATAAACGTTCCAGAAACAAGCAGAAGCATAAGTGCGGAAATTTTATCAAAGTAATAGACCGAAGCTCCAACAAGAACGAGGTTTAAAAGGAGAGGTGCACCGTTAAAGATCAAAAAATCTACAATGCCTTCAATAGATCTTGAACCTCTGCCTAAACGAGAAATAAGAGAGCCAGTTTTATTCGTGGTATGAAAGCTATGCGAAAGATCAAGAATATGGTTGAAATATTTCCTTTTCAAATCTAAAATAATCTGCATCTCTAAACGATTAATGAAATGGAGCTGTAACCAAAAGAGTACTGCTCTCGCAAACGTACTTGCTACAAAAACAACTCCAATAATCAGAAGGATATGTGTAAATGTTTCTGCAGTAAGGATGCCTGAGGAAAAACTCGTTCCGTTATCAATAAGGCTCTTAAAGAGGTATTTTTCAAGAAGTCTTAACAAAGACATAATCAGGACAAGGAAAGTGATAAAGAGGAAAGTAAGTGTATAGGGTTTTGCAAGTTGTAAGAACTCTTTTGCAACATCCTTGCCTTTAAGAGAACTTTTTACAGAGTCTTGTTTCACAACGAACTTGAAAGAAATTATGTTTAAATAAGTATTGTTAAGAAAAGAAAAAAAAGAAAAATTGTTTTCTCTTGTTATCCGCTTAGTCACGTGCTAATGCAAGCACAGACTTTACTGCAACAACAATGGTAGCTGGTACGAACAAGGTTAAGATGTTTGTAAAAATGCTACTTAAGTACATAACACTAGAAAGTGTTTGCCCACCAAAGTAACCCATCAAAACAAGAACAGTTCCAGCAGTCAAGAATGCGCTTACTTCTTTATCGCTAATGTTGATAAGACCTACAACAAGTCCTAGAACAACAAGTACCCATGCTAACCATGTACCTGCAGTAAAGAACCCGAAGATTACAG
>JAHFJQ010000100.1 GCA_023245755.1 archaeon
ATATGATTAAAGCAGTCATTTTTGATTTTGATGGAGTTATAAATAATTTTCCAGAAGTTATTTGGAAAGAAAGGATAAAGTTTCTGGAGAAGGAGTATGGAGTAAAGGTCAACAAAAAAGATTTAGAGCATCTTTTAGGTCTCACTTTGGATGACCAAGTTAACTATCTTGTAAAAAGATATAAAATCTCGCTAACGAAGCAACATTTTCAGTCACACAGGGAGAGTATAGAACAAATAGTGAAGAAAGAAGTTGTGGTAATGCCTGGGATTAAAGTTTTGCTTACAAATTTAAAGAGAAATAATATCCAACTCGCAATTGCTTCTAATAAGCCTCGTGCTTCGCTTGAAAAACAGCTCCAAAGTTTTGGTGTATCTTCCTTTTTTCAAGTAATTATCACTCTTGGGGATACAGAAAAACCAAAACCAGATCCAGGGGTGTTTCTTCTTGCAGCAAAGAAATTGAAAGTTGATCCTACCTCTTGTGTAGTCATTGAAGATGCGATCCATGGAATTTCAGGAGCAAAAAAAGCAAGGATGTATGCTATTGGGGTTTGTAGTGGCTTTCATGGTGATTTCAAAGGTGCAGATCTTGTGGTAAAAGGTACAAAAGAGTTAACTGTAGAAAAGATCTTATTATTACATAAAAAATAAACTATCTGCTCTACAAAAGAAAGCTATTTTAAGTGAAAGGCACAAAGGAATTTTGTGGTATATACAAAAGAGTTGAAACTAGTAGAACTTCTCACTGAAGGAGGAGAAGAAGTCCTCAAATTAAACTATGAGTCTGTTTCCTTTATTCCCTCTATTGAAGATAATCCTCTGGTGATGATGGATGCCATTGATAAGCTCTTAGAGAATCCTTCTGCAGCACGAATTGTTTTTTCGCAAAGGCGTAACTATAGTTATACCTATGACCAAACAAAAATGCTTGTGGAGGTTGCAAATATTTACGCCTATTTCGTAAAAAGTAGGCGTGCAACATCTTTACAAAACTTGGGTTTACAGTCAGACTCTCCAGAAACTTTAGGTCAGAGATTATCCGCAATTCAGTACATTATGTTTACCTTACTCAAACAAGATCCTCTTGCTGCCTATGCAGAACTAAAAAGGACGATAAGAAGAGAAACAATAACTCTGAAAGTAACAGAAGAGCCAAATGCAAAAGATTCTCTTTCTGTTTTTATAAAAATATTAAGTGATATCCTTGCCCAGTTAGATAAAACAATAATTATTTCTCAAGCACGAGAGTATATTGCAGGCTACACTCCAGGGGATAGGGAAGTCTACAAACTTTTGTTTCGTCCAACGATAACTCCAGATTTTATGTACACAAAAGTTGCAGCTTCGCCTCCACTTGATGGAGAGCAATTAGAAATATACCGAGTTGGAGAAAATACCGATATAACGATCTATAGAACTCCTACAGAAATAAAGAATACTTATCACATAAATCCTCCAGAATTCAAAATGTCTGAGGATAAATTCGATCTCATTGATCTTGCAAAGAAAGTCCTTTCTGAGCATCAGCCTCGTGCGGAGGAGTTTCTTGATCCTACAAAAATGCGAGCAACCTTTACCAATATTGGAAAAGATCTCCTGCGTGAGTTATCTGAACAAAGAGGCATGTTTCTCTCCCCAGAAGAAGTTGCAGAGATGGCAGAAATTCTTGTACGTCACACAATCGGCTTTGGTATAGTAGAACTTCTTTTAGAAGATGAAAAAGTACAGGATTTAACGATTAACTCTCCTATGGGGGAAGTGCCAATTTTTCTTCTCCATGAAGAGCACAATGAGTGTACAACAAATATCACTCCAAGTAGCGCAGATTTTGAGTCTTGGGCAACAAAATTTCGTTTAATCTCTGGTCGTCCTCTTGATGAGGCAAATCCTATTCTAGACACAGAAATTGTTTTACCCAAGTCTCGTTCAAGACTTTCCGTTATTGGGAAACCATTAAATCCTTATGGCTATGGTATGTCTTTTCGTCGTCATAGAGATGTTCCTTGGACTCTTCCCCTTTTCATCAAAAATGGAATGATCTCCTCTTTAGGTGCAGGCTTATTGTCTTTTACCATTGATGGTGCACGAGCACATCTCATTGCAGGAACAAGATCTAGCGGGAAGACCTCTTTTCTCTCTTCATTACTACTAGAGATTATGAGAAAATATCGTATCTTAACCTTAGAGGATGTTTTAGAGTTACCTTCAGATTCTATGAGAAAATTAGGATATAACATACAACCCCTAAAAGTTCGTTCTGCCTTAGTAAAGGGGGGTTCAGAAGTTCCTGCAGATGAAGGAATTAGGACGTCTTTAAGGCTGGGAGATTCTGCACTTATCGTCGGTGAGGTGAGATCGACCGAAGCAGTAGCACTTTTTGAGGCAATGCGTATTGGCGCTTCTGCAAATGTTGTTGCAGGAACAATCCACGCAGATTCTCCCTACGGGGTTTTTGACAGAATTGCAAACGATCTCAAAGTTCCTAAAACTTCCTTCAAGGCAACAGATATTATTATTATTTGTAATCCTATCCGTACAGCTGATGGATTAAGAAAGGTTCGTCGTGTTTTAGAAATTACTGAGGTACGTAAAGAGTGGGAAGAAGATCCTGTTGCAGAACGTGGTTTTGTTGACTTAATGAAATATAATGCAAAGACCGACAAATTAGAACCTACAACCGAACTCATTAATGGGGAGTCTGAAATCTTAAAAAATATTGGTGCAAATGTGCGAGAGTGGGTAGGGAATTGGGATGCGATTTGGGATAACATTGTTCTTCGTGGGGAGCTTAAACAAATGATCGTGGATTATTCAGATCGAACAAAGATGCCTCAACTTTTAGAAGCAGAATTCTGCTTGCAAGGAAATGATATGTTTCATAGAATTTCAGAGAATATTCATAGTGAAGTAGGTTCACTGGATTCTAAAAGAATTAAAAATGATTGGGAAGAATGGCTAAAGAAAGAAATTAGAAAAAAACAATTAGTATAAGATGAAAGTTCGCCAAGCAACGGAGAAAGATAAAAAAGAAGCAATGGCTATTGCAAAATCTTTGAAGGAGTGGTTCAATAAAGATGGAATAAAAAATATGGCTATTGATTTTAAGATGAATCATCTCATTGTTGCTGTGGAAAAAGAAAATGTTATGGGCTTCTTATCTTATACATCATATTCTGGAAAAATGCTTCTACTCTGGATGGGTGTACAAAGAAAGACACAGAGATCTGGCATAGGAAAGGCTTTAGTAGATTGGCTCGTAAAAGAGTCAAAGGCTCTGAAATTATATTCCATAGAGGTAGAGACCTTACCTGAAGAAGATGTGTATGAACCCTATGAGCGAACAC
>JAHFJQ010000101.1 GCA_023245755.1 archaeon
AATCTTTTTTTTAATGAGTAAGGATACTAAAAATACTTTACAGTTAGCAAAAGATATCCGTGATAGCTTACAACTGATTTCTGAATGTACCGGACGCAACAATTGGGTGGTTGATGGTAAAGAATACGGTAAAGATTTTTTTGTAGAAGCTTACGCAGCTTTTGAAAAAGCCAAAGGACTTACAAAATTTGCTTATGAAGAAGAGAGAATAGAAGAAATCTTAAGAAGAGTTATAGAAAAAAACAAAGCAGTTTTAGTTGAACTTATTAAGCAAGATAATGCTCTGAAAGGAGAAGAACAAAAGGCTATCGTTGCTGTTCAAAAGATGAGTGAAGCACTCAAACAGATAGAGAAATCTTACCCTCAGGGAGATCGGTCTTTGCACATAGACCCTCTACGAAGAGTCCTTATGCAGCTAAATGTTATCATTGGTTTATTAGAACAAGATGCTAAAATAGAACAAGCTCTTAGTGTAGTAGCAAGCGACTTAGCTTCTCTTATAACAATTTTACCAAGAGAATAGAAATACACTTTCATAAAAAATTTATGACTCTTGTTCTTCAAAAACTAAAGCCACTAAGCCATTTCCTTCTAAAGAAAGGTAGTCTGCAAATGTTTCTGGTCTTCTTTGAAGGTATGCTATGAATACCTCTGGATCAAAAGGTTTTGCAAGTGGATCTAGTTTTATCTCAACCATGGATCGAAAAACAAAAAGAAGAGGTATATAAAACTAACTATTGGGATCTTTCTTTACTCAAAAATGTCTTAAGAATTTGTTCTTTTCCTTTCCAGTCCATTGCTTCTTTAATTACTTCTTCTATTCGTAAAACGGGAATGATTTGGATTTTTGCACGTCTTTCTTTTGAAATAACTACATCCATTTCATTGGTTTTAGGAATAATTACTCGCTTAATACCTGCATCGATTGCAGCTTCAATTTTTGCAGAGACTCCCCCTACTGCGAGGACTTCTCCACGAACAGATAATGAACCTGTCATTGCTGTATCTTGACGAATTGGGACGTTTTTTAATGATGAAATAATAGATGTCGCTACTGCAATAGAAGCAGAGTCTCCTTCTACCCCTTCTGTTGACTGGACAAACTGAATGTAGACATCATACTTTTCTCGAAGATCTTCTCCAAAGTATTTTAAGACTAAGGCAGAAACGTTCTTTACTGCTTCTTTAGCAATTTCTCCTAATTTTCCTGTTGCAACAAACTCTGTTTTCTTTCCACCAGGAGTTACTTCGGATTCAATTGGAAGAACAATACCAGAAAAAGCAGACTCAGAACCCATAACCGCTAAACCATTCACACGACCAACACGGGTTCCTGTCGTAACAATGACATCATATTTTTTCTTTGCTTCAATGTATTTATCTGCAATTTGTTGTTCTAATGTCCTTGAGATTTTTTTTGCTTCGTGAATATGTTTAGGCTCTACAAATTTGGCATCATTTTCCATTGCAACATCCCCTGCTGCACGGACCAAACCACCTAGCTCTCTTAATCTTGCAGTGAGTTTTCCAGAAGTGGAAGCCATTCTTCTTGCTTCATCAATCATCACCTCTACTGCTTCTTTTGTAAAATGAGGAATCTTTCCATCTTTTTCTACTTCCTGTGCAATAAAGATTGCGAGTTTATCTCTGTTTTCTGGAGTATCATCCATAGTATTATTCATATACACTTCATAGCCGTATCCACGAATTCTTGATCGTAATGCCGGATGCATGTGCTGAATGGTTTCTAAGTTTCCTGCTGCAACCAAAATAAAGTCTGTTGGAACAGGTTCAGAACGAGTCATTGCTCCACTAGAACGTTCAGACTGACCAGTAATAGGATATTTTTTTTCTTGCAATGCTGTGAGTAATTCTTGTTGTGAATGTGGTTGTAACGTTGAAATCTCATCTATAAAAAGAACACCACCAGACGCTCGATGAATCATTCCTGGTATGAGACGTTCGTGTGCAGGAGTACCAAGGCCACCAGATTGTAATGGGTCGTGAAGGACATCTCCAAGAAGAGCTCCCGCATGTGCACCAGTTGCATCAAAAAAAGGAGACTTCTTTACATCAGAGTTATCTATAAGTAATTTAGGACTAAAACCTGCTCCACCCATCTTGATCATTTTTTTATTTAAATTTAGGAAAAGCATGAGCCCTATAATGAATACAATACTTGTAATCATAGACGCAGCAAAGACTACTGGAGAGTCAAAAGGAAACTCCTTCTTTGCATAAAAATAATAGGGAAGAATAATAGACACTAAAGCTAAAACAATAAGAATAATATTTGAGTTTCGAAAAGAACCCATTGCTTCTATCTTTGCCTTTGTGACAATTTCTTTTCCTTGCCCCTTGGGGAGGGTTTTTACCAAAGGGACATTTTCATCTGCGGGATTAGGATAAGATAATGTATCCACTAATTTTTCTTTAGGCAGAAGCTCGGCTAGTGCTTGACCAATAAGAGATTTTCCTGTTCCTGGAGAACCTATAAGGAGAACGTTTCTTCGCTTCAAAGCTGCTTTTTTTACTATATTTACTGCGTGTTCTTGACCGATTACTTGGTCGACCATGAGCTTAGGAATGGGAATATCTTTTGTCGTCTTATATTCTAACTTTGGCATAGGATAAAAAATATAGAAATGGTTTAAATAGTTTACTTATCTGAAAAAAGAGAAAAAATTAAAGAATATCTTCTTCTGCTACAACAACAAAGTCACCAACAGCAACAACAGAAGAAAAAGGTACTAACCATCTTCCTTCTTTATCCTGTTCAATTTCTAAGTGATCAATGTATGATGTAGGGTTCTGAAGAATAATTTGCATTAATTCTCCAGTCCTTGTTTCAAATGTGATATTTCCTACTTCACCGAATTTTTTGCCTGACTTTGTAACTACAGTTTTTCCTAGAAGTACTCTAGAATTTCTTTTTTCATCAATTTTATCTGACATGAGTATCCCTCCACTTGTTGTGGAAGTTCTTTAAGAGCTAAAGGCTTTATATAATTTTCGAGCTTCTATTCTAACAATTGTTTGAAGAAGTCTGTTATTTTCTCTCCCATTGCATGAAGCGTATCACTTCCCCCAAAATCTACATCTTTCAAATCATTGCCTACACCATTAGATATGGCCTGTCCCGTATTAGAAAAAGTGCTTCCTTGGCCTAAAAGGCTGCCAAAGTCTATATATGCAGAAGCGATGAGAAGTATAAAGATAAGAATGAGAAAAATGACTAAATATTTTACTAAGCCTTTTGTAAAATGATGTTTAAAGAGTTCAAATAAGATAAGGATAGCTATAATTACGATAATTAGCTCTAAAAGTGCCATGTAGAGAGTCTAA
>JAHFJQ010000102.1 GCA_023245755.1 archaeon
CAAAAGAGTATGGCTTTGATCTTTTTACTCCTATAAATAAACTGAACAAAGAACAATATCATGTCCTCTTATATGGAACAACAAAAGCAATCAAAGGAAAATGGTCTAATGGTGCTGCTATGAACCTAAATCAAGGCTGGGAAGGATTAATCCCTCAGTCACAAAGGTTATACGAACAAACAGAATCAGATTATAGAAAAGAAAATTATGAAAAATTTCTCATCAGTAGTGAGTGTATGGACTGTAAAGGAAGAAGACTCAAAGAAAAAGTTCTTGCGGTAACTATTGGAAGCAAAAATATTACAGATCTAACACAGTTATCTGTGACGCAAAGTCTTACCTTCTTTCAGCAGCTAAAACTCACGGAGAAACAAAAAGAAATCGCACTTTTAATTCTCAAAGAAATTAATACTCGGCTCACCTTTTTGTATGATGTTGGCTTAGGCTACTTGACTCTTGCTCGTTCAGCAGGAACTCTTTCTGGAGGAGAAGCACAAAGAATACGACTTGCAACACAAATAGGAACAAAGCTCATGGGCGTACTTTACATTTTAGATGAACCCTCTATTGGTTTACATCAAAGAGATAATAAAAAGCTCATTGAAACACTACACAAACTTAGGGATATTGGTAACACTCTTGTTGTAGTGGAGCATGATGAAGATACGATTCGCAATGCAGACTATGTTGTGGATATGGGCCCAGGTGCTGGAATCCATGGGGGGCAAGTTATAGCCAAAGGTACTCCTAAGGAAATTGAAAAAAATCCCTCTTCTCTTACAGGACAATATCTCTCTGGAAAATTAAAAATTTCTACACCTAAGAAACGAAGAGTACCAACAGGAAAAATAAAAATTGTGGGAGCACAAATGCATAATCTCAAAAATATTGATGTGGATATTCCTACAGGGGTGCTTACATGCATCACAGGAGTATCTGGAAGCGGAAAGTCAACACTCATAGAAGAAATTCTGTATAAAGAAATGATGCGCAGAGTGTATAATTCTAAACTTAATCCTGGAAAGCATACCTCTTTAAAAGTAGAAGAAAAAATCGACCAAATTATTGTCATCGACCAAGATCCTATTGGCAGAACACCTCGAAGTAATCCTGCGACATATATTAAAGCCTTTGATGAGATCAGAAAAATCTTTGCTATGACTCGTGATGCACAAAGTAAGGGCTTTTCTCAAGGGAGGTTTTCTTTCAATGTTCAAGGGGGAAGATGTGAGAAGTGTGAAGGGGATGGAGCAATAAAGATTGAGATGAATTTTCTTCCAGATATCTATGTGCAATGTGAGGATTGCAAAGGAAAACGTTACAATCAAGAAACACTCTCTGTTCTCTACAAGGGAAAATCAATTGCAGAAATATTAGAATTAAGTATTGAAGAGGCATTAGAACTCTTTAAGAATGTGCCCAGTATTGAGAGAAAATTACAAACCCTCATTGATGTAGGGCTAGGGTATATAAAAGTAGGACAAAGTGCAACAACGCTCTCTGGGGGAGAAGCACAAAGAATTAAATTAACAAAAGAACTTGCAAAAAGGGGGACAGGAAGAACTCTGTATCTATTAGATGAACCTACAACTGGTTTACACTTTCATGATACAAAAAAACTCATTGATGTTCTCAATACTCTTGTTTCTAAAGGAAATTCTATGATTGTTATAGAGCACAATCTTGAGGTGATTAAGTGTGCAGATTATATTATTGATCTTGGGCCTGAAGGAGGAGAAGGTGGAGGCGAAGTTGTAGCTTGTGGAACACCTGAGGAAATTGTCAAGGTCAAGGAAAGCTATACTGGACGATTCCTTAAAGAAGTACTTTAATGAAGACTATGAAAGATCTCTCAACAATTCCAATTGATCCGGGTTGTTATCTCTTTAAAGACCTTTCTGGAAAAATTCTCTATGTTGGAAAAGCAAAGAATCTAAAGAAAAGAGTGAGTAGTTATTTTCAAAAAAAAGACCATGACCCTAAAACACAAATGCTCATATCTAGAATTACAGATATTGACTTTATCATTACTCCTAGTGAGGTAGAGGCTCTTATATTAGAAAATAATCTTATTAAGAAGCATTACCCTCCCTATAATATTGATCTGAAAGATGCAAGAAGATATGCATACTTAAAATTACATTCTAATGAAGAATATCCCTTTCTTGAAACCGTGAGAAAGCGCCAAGGTGTTGGAGAATACTATGGTCCTTTTGTTTCAGGAACAATACGAAAATATATTGTGGATATTTTACGAAGAAATTTCCACATCTTTCTCAAGAAACCTTCTCCCCAAGCAAAGAAGAATAGAGACAAAGAAGAGTACCAGCAAAATGTCGCAAGAGTAAGAAGGATACTCCAAGGCCAAGTTGATGATGTTGTTAGGGAGTTAACAAAAGAGATGGATCTGAGTGCAAAGAGAGAGCTCTATGAACATGCACTTATTCGAAGGAATCAAATTCAAGCACTAGAAAGTCTGAAAGAAAAACAGATTATGGAGTTAAAGAAACAGGTTGATGCCCATATTATAAATTATGTCCTTCATGAAGGAAAATTCTATATTCTTCTCTTTCAGATGAGAAAGGGGATTTTAGAGGGAAAACAGCGTTTTGTATTGCCATCTAGAGAGGGTGTGTTTGAAGAATTCTTGCGCCAGTTATATACAACTACAGAGATCCCAAAACTCATTATTGTACCTGAGAAGGTAGATGCAGTCTTTGAACAGTATCTTGAAAGAATAAAAGGAGAAAAAGTTGACGTCATCTTTCCATCTAAAGGGGAAAAGAAAAAACTGTTAGATTTAGTAGAAAAAAATATTCATGCAACATTCTTTTCAGGATTAGAAAGTGTGTTAGATCTTGGAAAGCACTTAGGATTAACAAAGGCACCTCGCCACATCGAGTGTTTCGATATTTCTCATCTTTCTGGAACAAACACTGTTGCATCAATGGTAACCTTTATTGATGGCAAGCCAGAAAAAACAAAGTATAGAAAATTTAAAATACAAACTGTTGAAGGAATTGATGACTATAAATCTATGGAAGAAGTAATCTTAAGAAGATATACAAAAAGTTTATCCGAGAGTATGGAGTTTCCAGATCTGATTGTTATTGATGGGGGAAAAGGGCAGTTAAGCTCAGCAGTACACATATTAGAAAAGGCCCAGCTTAAAATTCCAGTTATTGGTCTTGCAAAACGCTTGGAGGAGATCTTTCTGCCCAATCAAAGCGATTCTATTCTTCTACCAAAAACTACAAAAGGTCTGCTTCTCTTGCGTTCTATTAGAGATGAGGCACATCGTTTTGCGATTACCTATCAAAAAGTTACGGAGTAAAA
>JAHFJQ010000037.1 GCA_023245755.1 archaeon
TGCATGGAAAGAATAGATTTTCCACATCCGGCACCACCACCAACAAGATTAACCGTACCCTTACGTAATCCTCCTTCCATAACATCATCTAAACCTTCAATACCTGTAGGAACCCTTGTAAGATGTTCATGACCGGGATGCTCTAGTTCTTTCTTAGCAGAATGAATAACTTCATCCACTTCAAGAAAACGATCAGAAGTCAAATGATGAGGGGTACCTTGAAGAGGAACAATATCTGGAGAAGCAAAAGCGATTTTTTCTTCTTGAACAAGATCTCTTTTCTTCTTCTCAACCTGTGCAATCAGACCCATGGAAAAAACAAAGAAAGCAGAGTATTTAAGTTTTTTTAAGAAGTATCTTCCTTTGGAGAAGCATGATGCTGCGTAGGATCATGAGAAGTATGATCATGTGCTTTATGTTCTGAAGCTGTGTCTTTGTTCTTATGTTCTTCAGAAGCTTCTTTTTTTCCCTTTCTAAAAACCAAGAAAAGGACAAGAGCTAAAATTAAAACACCAATAACGATCAAAGAAACCGTTTTTGTAGTAAAAGGGGAATCTTGTTCAACCAACCCAACATCCACCCCTGTTGCATCCTCAACAGTCTGTTCACCAGCAATATCCTGAAGAACAAGGTGTACTTGCCCATCTGAAGCAATAGAATATAAAGCAACATTAAGGTCACCAGTTCCATCTTTATCAAGATCTAACTTCAGAATATAATCAAGCCCCAAAATGGTTTCAAAGACTTCTGTATTGTTAGGTTTATCAATAAATGGTCCTAGACCCAATTTTACAGAAGCTTCTCCAACATCATTAAGGATAAGAACATGTTGACCACCAAGCAGTTCAAAACGCACCTCATCGCCTTGATAAAGATAGACCGGCTGTGTAGCGATTTCAGTAAAATCAACATCATAACTTTCACCAGCAGAAACAGATACAAAACTGAAAAGAATAAACACCAAAAGTGCATAGACAAGTTTCCTCATGAAAAAAGAAAATCTTCTTGGGGTTTATAAGTTTTATTGAGAAAAAAAAGAAAAAAAGAAAGACTTAACGGCGTTTAAGTCCACTCATAGGTGCAGCTTTTTTCTTAGTACCTGCTCGCATAAAAACCAAAACAAGCAAAGCAATAAGAACAAGCACGACAAGTACCCAGACCCAAACATAACTAGATCCTGTACTTGTTGCTTCATCATAGCCAGTCAAAGCTTCAGAGCTAGTCCAATCACCAAGTTTTGAAAGACTTAAATCAGCAACACCATTACTAATCCCATTTAAGGTAACAAGCAGATCAGTAACTCCATCACCATCTAAGTCTAGTTCTTGAGATTCACCTATACTCAAAGTCACTTCTTGAGGCTCACTTGCAACAACAACAGTAACTGTACCAGCAGATTCGTCTATACTTGAAACAGTAACAGAATGCTCTTCTTCAGCATTATTTGCCACAGAAACAAAACTAAAGGTATAGACACTTCCTTCTGCAGCATCACTATATTCTACAGATCCAGAAGATACCCAAGAGTCTGAAGATTCAGCACTCACACTCGTTCCAGATGTTGTTGTAGTTTCAGTAGTACTGTCACTTTCACTAGAGTCACTTTCTTCAGTTGTATCACTAGATTCACTAGAATCTGAACTAGAACTAGAAGAACTACTACTAGAGCTACTACTACTACTACCACCACTACTTCCACCGCCACTACCACTACTACCAGATGATCCAACAAGAAGAGTAGCTTCATTGGTTGCTGAATTTCCAGCATCATCAGATGCGCTACATCGTACAGTATACGTTCCTGCTTCCGTTGGTACAAAAGGGCTACTTACACTAGTAAAGGAACTAGCATGAAGAAGCTTAATACTCAACTCAGTAGAAGGAGTAGTATCTATAGCATCTGTTGAAGAACAATCCAAAGTAACGGACTCTCCAACATTTGTACTACTTGGACTTACGGATACAACAGCCGAAGGAGCAGTACTATCCTGGGTCACTATGTAAGACAGAGTAACATTTCTATTCATAGCCAAATCCCTAGTAGTCACATTCACAGTATAATTCCCATCTGCAAGACCAACATAAGTAACGGTTCCAGACGTAGATGTAGAAACTGTTGTGTTCAACACAGACCCGTTAGCATAGTTCAAGTACACAGAAGTGTTTGCCAAATTAGTATCCGATGCAGTGAATGCAACACTAAACGTTCCATTAGAAATAATACTGTTATTTGCTACAGTAGCAGTACCAAAGCTCACTAAAGGCATAGTCGTGTCCACACTAAACACAAAACTCACATTCGTTCTGTTAGCCATAACTCCATTGGAAACATTCAAGAACCAAGTATAATTTTGTCCATCAACCAAGGAGAAGTTAGTAACAACACCTGCAGTAACACCATTAAGAATACTAGCATTACCTCGTGCAGTACCATTAATAAAAAGTGTAACATTATACGTTGAGTTTGGTCCTTGAATAGTAAAGGTAAAGTTAGTAGTATTAGCTACACCAGAAGAAAGAAAACTATTGTTTAATGGAGAAATGATTGTTATATTCTGCGCCAGAATAGCCTGTTCCTCACCAGCAGCTTGAGTTGATGCCTCATCTGCAGTTACGTCAAAAACAAATAATCCTACTAATAAAAGTAGACTGAATAGCAATAAAATGCTCTGATATTTTTTCATAATATATCCCCCCTAATAAAGAGATACATACGGAGCAAATTTATAAACTTTTCCACAGAGATGATAGAAAATCTATATTAGAAGAAAAAATCTATCTTCCAATTCCCTTATAGACCCCACCAACTTTATGTTTCTCCAAGGCATTTTTTCCATCAATAAGAACGGGAACTTTAGAATAATCATAATCCAAAAACTCCGAATGATCTGTGAGTAAAAGCACAGCATCGCATCCCATAACTTCTTCTGCTGTTGCATTGCTATACTCAGGAATAAAAGGGTCATACACTTTTAGTTCAGCACCCAAACTTTTCACTCGTTTAAGAATATCTAATGCAGGACTTTCCCGTACATCATCAACATTTCGTTTGTAGGATACCCCCAGAACACCGACTCTTGCACCTTTCACACTTTTTCCAGTTTCATTCATTGCATGCATAAGTAAAGAAACAGTATATGCAGGCATATATCCATTTACACGCATAGCGGTACGTAAAAAACTAGGATCAAAACCTCTTTTTAAGGATTCATCAATAAGATAAAAAGGATCTACAGGAATACAATGCCCACCAACACCACAACTAGGAAAGCAAAGATCTAAACCAAAAGGCTTTGTTTTTACACTTTGAATAATTTCCTTCGCATCAAGTTTCATATTCTGCATAACGATAGCCATTTCATTTGCAAAGGCTATATTTACTGCACGCAAAGAATTTTCATAGATCTTTGTCATTTCAGCAGCTTCAATCGAGCTTAAAGGAGAAACAGTACCTGAAATGATACTTCTATAAAACTCTGTGGCTAGTTTTAATCCTTCAGGATGAAGCGCACCAATTACTCGAGGGATATTAGAAACATTCCACTGCACATTTCCAGGATCAATTCTTTCTGGACAATGTGCAAGAAAAAAATCCTTACCTTCCTTAAATCCACTTTGTTCAAGAATAGGAAGGACATATTTGCGTGAAACAAAAGGATTCACTGTAGACTCAAGAATAATTAACTGGCCCTTACCTGTAAGTTTTTCCGTAATTTGTTCACAAGCAACACGCACAGGGCTTAAATCTGGAAGTTTTTTTTCATCCACGGGAGTAGGAACTGCAATAATAATGACATCACAAAGAAGTGCATCAGCATGATTAACTAAAAGCAAAGGATGTTCCTGGGCAAGTTTCTCTACTTTCTTAGGATTATTTTCCAGGCCATGAACAGTATAGCCCTTTTCAAGAGAAAGTAAAGCCAAAGGTAAACCTACATACCCTAGTCCAATAACGCAAACACTCCTCATAAATGCCTAAAACTAACCAACTCTTTTTAAACATTGTGCAAATTTACTTCTTAAATAGTCCTGCACTCTCTTTAAAAGAAGCTTCTAAGTCCTTATCCAAAAAAGTTTTCTTAGGAGAGGCTTTAGAAATATTTTTCTGTTGCACTTGAAAAGGAGAAGAAAAAGAAGCAGTCGTTTTCACAGCTGGTGAAGAAGTTTTGCTCATTTTCTTTTTATGCACATACCATAAAGCAAATACAAACAAAAGCAGCAGAACTACAACGAAAGGCAAAACATAGATCCAATAATCAGAAGAAGATTCTTTACTACTAGAACTCGTGCTAGAAAGAGAACTAGACGTAGAAGAAGTACTTGAATCTTCCGTATCAGAAGAAGAACTACTTCCCTCATACACACATTGCGCACGTGTACAAACATATCCAGAATTACATTCATTATCGCTAGTACACTCTAAAATAATTTGCTCTTCTTCCGGGGCAATTACAGACTCAGAAGAAGAATCACTCATATTCACAGGCGTTTCTGCACAGGTTTCATCTTCTGTATCAACGAAGCCATCACAATCATTATCAATTGCATCACCACAAATTTCAGGGAATGCTTCTATATCTCCAGTACAATCACTCCACGTTCCATTTGCACAACTCTGTGTTCCAAACGCACAAGCCCCCACATCACTGCCACAACTCTGTGTCGTATTTGTGACACAACCACAACCTTCATCCACTTTTCCATCACAATCATCATCTAAACCATTACACTCTTCAATTTCAGAAGCTGCATAAGAAGCCCCATAACAAATTCCCCAGCTAGCATCGCTTTGACATACTTGTACACCAGCTTGACACACACCTTCATCAGCTCCACAATCTCTGGTATCTCCTGGGATACACGTACAATCCTCATCGGTTTGTCCATCACAATCATTATCTAATTCATCACAAAGTTCATCACTTGCTTCTATTCCTGAACATGCACCCCAACTTCCACCAGTACAGGTTTGAGTTCCACTTTCACAAGCGCCTTCATCTGTGCTACAGCTTTGTGTATCTCCATCACTACACTCACATCCACTTTGCCCATCACAATCACTATCATTACAGTCTACAGAACCATCACAATCATCATCAATATCATCCGAACAACTTGTTTCACTAGTCTTAGTTGTATCTTCACAAAAACAATAGCCCAGTGAGTCTGCATCATCACCACAATGGCTAGAATCACAATAATCCTCATCCAGCCATTCATTAGAATCACAGTACTTATGGTTTTTATAATCGCAAGTTGCGCTTGTACACGTAGAAGCAGCACAAGTGGAATCAACAAGGTAACACTTCAAATTACTATCTGTACAATACCCACTATCCGACCAAGAACTGCCACTACACCATTTTCGAAATACAGGATTACATGCCTGAGAAGTGCTACAGGTAGAAGAATAACAAATACCATCATTGCACGACCCACAACTATTGGTAGAACTCGTAACACTTGTTCCACTACAATAATACTCTTTTAACTGGGTACTTGATGTACACGTATCTTCATAATAGGTCGTTCCAGAAAGAACATATCCAAAGGCATCAATATCGTTTCCATCATCCAAATAATTCGTACATGTTGAGGTTGCACTAGCAAAAGCACTAAGACTCAAAAATACAAAGAAAAAGATCACCAACCTTTTCATAAGGCAAAGAAGGGGATCTATATTTTATAAACATTACGAGAGAATTATTTCGCAGCTTCTGCAAGAAGAGGAACATATTTGTCTTTTTGAACACGAAGAAAATCAACAACATAGCTTCTTCCAGATATAATCTCAGCACAAGAAAATGCATCAGGATTTGTTCCCTTTGGAAGTGCACGAGCAAGTTCTTCAACTTTAGCAACAAGTTCATCTTGATCGTTATAGTTTCTTAATTCAACTCGAGCCCTTTCTTCAGTAAGAAAAGTAGTATGACGTAAAGCAACAAAGCTATCTCTATCTAAAGTGACATAACCAGAATTGCTTGAATCAAAATAGAGCCTATACATAAAAAATCTAAGAAATACTACTCTTCCTCTAACTTCAATTTCTTAATCTTATCCTTAAGATTTAATTTTTTCAGAAGTTCCTTATATCTATTCCTGATAGTTACCTCAGTAACACCAGCTATGTCTGCTACCTCTCGTTGTGTTCTTTTTTCGTTATTAATTAAAGCTGCTACATACAAAGAAGCTGCAGCTATTCCTGTTGGTCCTCTTCCAGATGTTAACTCTGAATTCTGAGCCATTTCTAAAATTTCTACAGCCTTACTTTGTGTATCTGCACTTAATCGTAATGCAGAAGCAAATCGTGGTATGTAATCAATAGGGTTAGAAGGCAAGATGCGAATACCTAATTCTCGTGTCACAAATCTATAGGTTCTTCCAATTTCTTTTTTATCAATTCCAGAAGCTTCAGCAAGTTCATCTAGTGTTCTTGGAACTTCATGTCGTCTACATGCTGCATACAATGCTCCAGCAACAACAGATTCCATGGAACGTCCTCGTACGAGTCCTCGTTGAACTGCAAGAGTATATACTCGTGCACTTTCTTCTTCTACAGATTTAGGTAATTTTAAGTAAGAAGCTACTCGTTTCAATTCTGCAAGAGCTAATTTAAGGTTTCTTTCAATCGCAGTAGAGATTCTATATTGCCACTTTCTCAGTCGGAAATATTTGTTTTTTCCTTTCCCAGAAAGCCTATAAATATCTTGTTTTTGTCCAACATCTGTACCAAGCCCTCTGTCATACTTAGTGTAGGTCATAGGCGCACCAGTACGACGTCGTTTATCAGAATCTTCAGAATCAAACTCTCGCCATTCTTGGCCAAAGTCAATCATTTTATCTTCAATAACAAGACCACAACTACGGCAGATAACTTCTCCTTTATCCTTATTATGAGTAAGCTGTAAACCCCCGCATTCGGGACACTTTTTAATTGCTGATGCCATGTATGAACAAAACCTTTATATAGCAGACTCAGAACTAACTTATAAGCTTTTCGGTATTGAAATGAGTTTATCGAGGAGAATATTTACTTAACCAAAATCCCTTGAAGAACACCAACTTGGCCTGGTCGTGAAGTAATTTTAACTTTTCCCTTAACAGTTTCTACAACAGCACCCTTAGTCATAATATTTCTTCTCACATAATGCCTATTTGCATTATTTTCAACAATAGTCTTAATGGTTTCATGAGAATATTTCTTTGTTTTAGGATCATAGACATGGATAACATTTGCAGAAAGGATTTTTTGTTTTGTAGATGCACCTACACCACGAAGAGTTTTTACCTTCTTCTCACCAAGTTTTGTAAGCGTAGCTGGCCCTCTTATTTCAAAAACCCTCTTCTTTCTATACTCTTGATATCTTCCACCAGTAACTTTTCTTTTAGATCTATGAGATGTTAAAGCCATAACAGTCTGGAAAAATCCTTCATTTAAATAGATTTGCTTTTTAGAAACATTTTTATAGCCCAGATAAATCCGCAAAAAGATGATAACCTTACGAGGAGCTATAGTCGAAAGAGAATATACACAAATAATAAGGCCAACAGAAAGACTAGGACAGTGCACACCTTGGGAAGACGCAACAATATATACTATTAGAGGAAAAGAAGAAGGCTATGTTATACTTGGAAAAAAACGAGGAAGTGAATTTCCACAAAGAGGAGACATTATAGAACTAAGCTATGGACCCATTCAGCCTCAAGAAATGACAACCGGTGAAGAAAGACTACTCATTCTGCTTGAAGGAATAGAAATAATCCAAAAGGCTCCAAAGAATGGCTTAGAAAGACTTCTCGAACACATATTCTAAAAAGAAAGTCTTAAATACTATTTCACGTTTTGTCATACCAATTTTATTTTATTTGGAGGAAAAAATATGGAAACAGACCGTCCTTTAGACGCATTAAATGAAGCACGAGGTCATCGTGTAGTTGTAGAATTAAAAAACAAAGTACAATTAATTGGAAAACTCAAAGCATTTGACATTCACATTAATACAGTTCTTGATGACGCAGAAGAGTGGGAAAATGGAACCATGAAAAGAAAGCTAGGAAAAGCATTCATTCGTGGAGACACAATTATCCTCATCTCACCTGCATAAGAAGAAATAGACCATGACAAAAGGCCAATCAAGTATGGGGATTAAGTCCAAGAAGGACATACATATCCCTTGCCGAAGATGTGGACGAGCATCGTACCATAAAATTGATGGAGTTTGTTCTAGCTGTGGCTATGGCCGATCTGCAAAGCTTCGTTCCTATACATGGATGAAGCCAGGAAAAATCCGATAAATTTTTTTTACAACAATGCAAGACTTCTATTTTTGTCCAAGAACACAACTTAGCGTTCATAGAGGCGATCATACTGTACATCCTACAGAGATGAAGGAATTACGAGTAAGAGACCTACTTGAGCATAGAGTGCATGCATTTGGACAACCAGTACAAGTTGAACGTGTTGGAGAGGATAGAGCGCGCTTTGTATTCAGAGGAATAGACCATAACAAAACCTACGGGCATGATGAACCTGCAGCAAATCTTCTTCAAGGAGTAGTGCATCTTGGAACCTATTATGATAAAGCCTCAGGTCAATTTTATTTCTAAAACAAAACCCCTGGACACCCGGCACGGGTGCGCGCAGAACTTTTAAAGGATATTTTCTTCTAAAAGAATATGATTCTAAACGCAGATCTTGTATACTTAGTGGGAGCTATTTACGGAGATGGATATATTAGAGATGGGGTCAAGTCTAGAAATGATCTATCTAGAGAATATAAAATTGGTTTTGAACTTTCTGATATCCAATATTTAGAACTTGTTATTCTCCCTATTTTTAAGAGCATTATAGAGACAAGAAGTAAAGTACATACAAGACAAAGGAAAAACAAAGAAAAGACAGGAATATTACAAATTAGAAACAAAAAACTCTACTTGTATCTAACTGAAGAAGTAAAAACCGTAAAAGGAAAGAAACCAAAGAGCTTAGATGTCCCAGAAAAAATAAAAGAATTACCATTAGAGTTACAGAAAGAGTTCATTGCGGGATATTTTGACACAGATGGAGGCTTTAGAAACAATAGTTTGGGCCTTTCTTCAAAGAGCGAATCTATGAGAGATTATTTTTGTAAGACGCTTGAAGAATGTAATGTAGAGTACAGTAAAGATTCTTGGTTTAACAAAAAATACAAAGAAATATACTTTGGAGCAAGAATAAAAAAGAGTTCTATAGATACATTTTTAAATGTTCTAAAATTACGAAATCATGAGAAAATAGCAAGAATTCATGCTAGATACTCATGCGCGGGTGTCGGAGCGGTCAAACGAGCTAGGCTTAGGACCTAGTAGCTTAGTGCTTACGCAGGTTCAAATCCTGTCCCGCGCATTCTTATTAAGTCATAAAGAAAGATTAAGAGTTAAATCCTTCTTTAATTTCTGCAATTTTTTCATCTAAAGTCCCATGATGAAATGCATCTTCATCATAGTTATAGAACTCCTTCAATATAGGTATAGGCTTCGG
>JAHFJQ010000038.1 GCA_023245755.1 archaeon
ACTCCTTCTGCCATGTATTCCGCTCTTCTCCAAGGTCTGTGCCTAGGAATTTCTGCACGATCGTAGAGCATACCGAGAAGTCTATGATCAAATGTTCTATAAGCTGCAATTTCTTCTTCTGACCATGTATCCATAGAAAAAACTTTTTTCTTCTTCTTTATAATATTTCTGGAAGGTAAACTTTATATATTCTCAGTCTTTTTTCTCTCTTATGCGAACACATCACTGTGGGGAACTAAGCGTTCATGAAGCAGGCAAAGAGGTTACTCTTGCGGGCTGGGTAGATACCCTTCGAGTTTCTGGAAAAATTTCCTTTTTATTATTACGAGATAGAACAGGGATTGTTCAAGTCTTTTTAGATAAAGCTCTCACGGAACAATTTCAGAATGTAAAACCTCAGTCTGTTGTTCTGCTTACTGGTATGGTCAATAAACGACCTGCAAATCAAGTCAAAGCTGATATGAAAACTGGTGAAGTGGAAATTTCTGCAAAGACTTTGGAAGTTTTGAATATGGCTGAAACACCACTCCCTATTGAAGTAAGTGAAGATACGACTACAGGTTTAGATAAACGATTAGATTACCGATTTTTAGATGTACGAAGACAAAAAGGAACAGATATTTTCACCATCCGTTCAAAGATTTATGCTCTTACTACTGCATTTTTTGATAAAGAAAAGTTTATTGCGATACAGACCCCTAAGCTTACTGCTTCAGGAGTAGAGTCTGGTGCTGAGGAGTTTAAAATTCCTTACTTTGGAAAAACTGCTTCCCTTGCACAAAGTCCTCAAATCTATAAACAGATGTTTGTTGTTTCTGGGCTTGAACGAGTCTATGAAATAGGAACAATTTTTCGTGCAGAGAAGTCACATACCACTCGACATCTTACAGAATTTACTGGTGTAGATTTTGAGATGGGATTTATTGAAAGTGAACATGATGTGATGGCTGTTATTGAAAAATATTTTCAGTTTCTTATTAAAGAATTAGAAAAAGAATGCAAAGAGGAATTAGCTCGTTTAGGCGTTCACTTACGTGTACCTAAAACTATTCCTAAATTGTCTTTGCATGATGCTCGAAAAATCTTGAAAGAAAAAGGTAAAGTTATCCCTGAAGATGATGATCTTGATGCTGAAGGCGAAAAGATGATTGGAGCTTATATCTTAGAGAAATTTGATAGTGATTTTGTTTTTATGCTAGATTATCCTTGGACAAAGAGACCTTTTTATCATATGCGTCCAGATAAAGATAAAAAAGTAACGAAATCATTTGATTTAGTTTTCCGAGGTGTGGAGATTGCTACGGGTGCACAGAGAGAGCATAGGCTTGATATCTTAGAAGCACAATGTAAAGAAAAGGGTTTGGATTTGAAAAACCTTCCTTTTTATAGGGATATCTTTAGGTATGGATGTCCTCCTCATGGTGGTGTTGGTTTAGGTCTTGATAGAATTACGAATCAACTCTTGGATCTAGGAAATATCAGAGAAGCTATTCTTCTTCCTAGGGACCCTGAACGTTTAACTCCTTAGTCTGGTTTTATATAGTGGTTCTTTTTGCTTTTTTGTATGACAGAAGATATTTCTCGTTATGTTCAAGAAGTTTTAGAAAAAGGCTATCTTATGAGCTTGGCAACTGTTGATACAGCTGGGCCCTGGGTTGCAGATGTGGTGTACGTGCATAAAGAGGATTTCTCTCTCTATTGGGGTTCACATATCCTTTCTAGACATTCTCGTGCTTTAGAGCGAAATGCTCTTGTTGCAGCAAGCATTACACTAACCCAAAGAGCAGGTGAGCCAGATATTGGTTTGCAGATTGCTGGAAAAGCACAGAAAGTTGATTCTGGTCTAGAAGAGCTGGGTGTATTGTATCAAAGAAAAAAAGGAAGAACTGAGCCATTTCTTTTACGTGAGGGATATGCATGGTATTGTTTGAGGCCTTCATTTATGGATCTGACTTATGAACCAGAGTTTGGATGGGTGAAAAAGAAATTTCATTTTCTGGTTTGAAGTTGATAGAATCTTTACCTCGCTCTTTATAAACCCTCTTTTTGGGATCTTTTCTATGGTAATATATGCATTAGTTCACGAACATTGTGTTTGGAATGAGTATGAAAATCTGGTTCGAAAAGGAAGATCTTTAGGAAGAATTCCCGCGATTTTACAAGAATTAGAAAGAATTCGCGCCCAAGAATCCTGGTTTGAGATTAAAGATCCTTCAAAAGTACTGTATGCTCCAAAAGAACAAGTTCTTGTTTGTGGAGCCTATGCTGAAATGTGTGTGGAAAGACAAGTACGGGCTCTTCGTTCATGGGGTGTTTCTTGCCAAATCTATGAAGCTGGAACTCTTTTTGCAGTTAGGGATTTAAGACTTAACCTTCCTTCTATTTATTTGGAGTTTTAATATGGATGAACTCTATGTAATTGTACATCAGGAATGTATTGAAGCCGATAGGAAATTATTAGTCAGTCTTGGCCTTGCTTCTGATCCCTATGATCGAGTCCTTTCTGAACTTGCTCGTTTACGCGCTGAAAAAGAAACAATTTCCCTCCCAATTACGCAAGATCCTTCTCTTATCCCTTATGATCTCCCTTCTTCTCCAAGACATTTTTTCCTTGCTGGTGCATATGAGGAACTTTGTGTTGCAACTCATCAATTTGCCCTTTCTGAGATTGGTATTTATGCTGAAATGTATAGACCGGGTGTGGCTTCACTTTCTTTGTTTGTTTCTACTTTACAGGTTCCTCCTATTGCTTCTAGTCCTACAGCAAGACGCATCCTTTCTTCTCTTCAAGCTCTTTTCCAGAGATAAATATTTTAAATAAGCTCTTTTCTTTTTTCGTATGGATCCTCTTTATGTTATTGTTCATCAGGAAGTTATTTGGGATGAACAGCGACGCCTTCTTGCTGAAGAAAAAGGTTTAGGTAGAATCCCTTCTATTTTAGTAGAGCTTTGCAGAATTCGTTTGTTTGAAAGGTATGTAGAAATAGAGGATAATCCTTCTCATATTTTTTATCCCTTGGAAGAACATATCCTTGTATGTGGGGGCTATGGAGAACTTTGTGTCGCAGAACATATCCTTGCTCTTAAACAAAGAGGAGTTCTTGCTCACTGTTATAGACCTGCAACACTTTTTAGCGCTGATTTTGGTGTAAAGATAGACTTTTAAATGCGTTTTTATTTCCTGTTTTTATGGAACCCTTTTATGTCCTTATTTCATACTGAAATTCTTGATTTGGAATTACATAATCGTTCGAGATTTTCTGGTGATCTTCCTCAAATATTTGGCATTCTTACTTATCTTCAATGGGTTCGCCTCACCTTCCCTTTTTATGCTCTACCTTGTACTGTGCTTCCTACAAAAATTCCCTATGATCCTCTGATAAGGAATTAATTCTTTGTGGTGCGTATGGTGATCTTTGTGTGAATACCCATAAGAGACATCTTGCTTTACGAGGCTTTGCATCAAGGATAGATCTTCAGGGAACGCTTTTTAGTAAAGATACTCTTTCTTACCAGTTATTACACGGATAGTTTCTTGTGATTCTTTAGAAATTCTTTCTTAAATTCTTGGAAGGTTCCTTCTTGAATACTTTCACGAATTTTTTTCATAAACTCTTGCATGAAAAATAAATTATGAATGGTGAGAAATCTTTTTCCTACAGGATCATCTTTCTTGAGAAGATAGCGTAGATAGGATCTAGAGAATGTCTGACAAGTAAAACATATACAAGACTGTTCAATAGGTAGCTGGTCAAATTTGTAGATTTCTTTTCCTAGGTCCATAATTCCTGAGAAAGTAAATAACATTCCATGGCGGGCATTCTTTTGCGGGTAAATACTATCAAAAATATCTACACCACGCTCTACGCACTCTATAATTTGTTCAGGTTTACCTAGGCCCATGACATATCGAGGTTTATTTTTGTTTAAGTGAGGGATAGAGACATCGATCATTTTGTATAATAGCTCTGATGGTTCTCCAATACCTACCCCACCAATTGCATTTCCATCAAAATCCATTGCATTAATTGCTTTCGCACTTGACTGACGTAAATCTTCAAAGGTTCCTCCTTGCGTGATTCCAAAAAGGAGTTGCTGTCCTGTGTGTAAATCTTTACATTTCTTTGTCCATCTGTGTGATTTTTTAAGTGCTTCTACATAGTCTTCTCTGGGACGTCCATAGGGAAGGACGCAATCTAATGCCATGATGACATCAGAGTTTATTTTTTTACTAATATCTAAGAGTTTTTCTGGTCGCATAAAGACATCTTTGCCTTCAGGATTTTTGAGAAGAATTCCATTATTTGTTGTTTCGAGAAGAAGATTTTCACGCAGCATTTGAAAGCCTCCACAATCGGTAAAAATAATTCCTGGATAGTGCATGAACTTATGTATCCCTCCACGCTTTTCAAACATTTCTAGGCCTGGTGTGAGAGAGAGAAAGAATGCATTTGCGATAATGACTTTTACTTTCGTTTGGATATAATCTTCTGCTGATACGAAACGACCCACTCCTCGTGTTGCTACAGGCATGAAGAAGGGTGTTTGTGCTTCTCCGGATTTTGTTTTTAATAGACCTAGGCGAGCATTTCCATCTTCTTTGACTAAGGTAAACATAGATTTTTAGGCTTTGATTTGGTTTAAAAAGCTTTTTATAGGGGAGTTATACTTCTGCAGGTATGACTGTTATTGTTGGTGTGCGGACAAATGTTGGAGAAAATGCAGTTGTCTTAGCTGCAGATAAACTGTCTGTGCATGGAAAGGATGATTTACCTGAGTTAGTTCTGGCTTTAGAAGAGAGTTCTCGTCTTCCTCTTTCTACTGTTTTAGAGGATATTCAACGCTGGGGGATAGATCGTATTACCCTTAAAAGTACGCGAAAAATTAGAGTGAATAATGGAAGAGCATTAGCCCATACCGGTTCTACTGGAAAAACAGATAGCAAGATTACACAATTTCTTTTGGATACAGAGGCTTTTCTCCAGGATGATGCTTGTCTTACCGAGCTTCTTGTGCATGCTCCCCTTCCAGAGGAATTGGTTCAAAAAATTCTTGAAGGTTATAGAGCAAACTTTGATTTTCAAAAAAGACTTGGTGAGTACTATCTTCCTGAAGTGCGTCTTCTTTTTGATAGAGCTGCTGTTACAAAAGAAGAGCTCTCTGAGGGTTCAAGAAAATTGGCGTACTGGAATAGGAACTATAATACAGCTTTAAGTGAATATCTTTTTGTTGCGCCTTTTTTAGAATCTCTTCGTCTTTTTGATCTAGCCATAACAGGAAGAATGGATTTTCAAGAATATTCTGCAAATGGTTGTGGAAGAACTGAGGCTTATACTTACCTTCGCCAAGAGCTAGGAACACATAGAACTATTTTTGGTGGAGAATCTAAAGTTGAAAGGGAAATTAGCATTGAAGATGCTGTTGCACTTGCTACGGGGGCTGTGCAGTACACTACGAGTAGAAATCCTTTTTGTAGGGGACTAGATTATGTTATTGTTCGAAAAGAAGGTATTGAGGAACATTTTAGTGATGAACACATTGACGAAACTGTTTTTCTTCCTACACTTATTGCTGAAAAAATAGAGAAATTGCATAGAGAAATTGATCGACTTGCACTCGCAAGAGATTTGTATACTTCTCATACTCCGCTAGAAGAATAATTAGGATCTAAGAATAATCTATTTTAAACATGGAACATAAGCTGGTTATATAGGTTGGAAGTTCAATGACTCTTCCAGGCATTCCCATCTCTACACGCTCCTGTCTTTGGTGCATGCCTAGGTCTATTGCCTCTTCTAATCTTGCTCTAAGATTTCTTTTGAGATCTCTTAAACGCTCTCTATCTCCCATGCTTATAAAAAAAGCTTCAACAGTATCATAGCTGCCTGAGATAAAGGGAGCAATTTGCCCTTGATCTTCTGTCCTTATTTCTCCAATCGTTTTTGCTCCACGTTCTACTTTCTCTACTCTTCCTGCCACTGCTCTTGCAGTTTGTAGGGACTCTTCTAATTCTAGGAGAATTCTATTTCTGCTTTCTCTATAGTCTCTTTCTGCTAATTCTAAGAGTGCTGCTGGTGCTTCTTGATCCAGAAGCTGATACATATGTAGGAGTCTTCTATCAAAATGTGTTGTAGGATCTCTTCCTAAGGCTCCTCTTTGTAATAATTCCCTAGCTCCTGTTGGGTCCTGTCTTTCTTTTTCAAGATAGAAACGAAAATGTTCTGAGCCTGATGCAAGCATTGCTTGTACTTCTTCTTCTCCTACAGCCATATGTATGCGCTCTTGCATTTTATGTCCTGTTGCACCAAAACATCCGTGTCCTGTTGCTACAAATGCTTCATTGTTCCAAACTCTAAGATCATAAGAGCTTACTAGTAGCGGTCCCTTGTATACCCTTATGGTGTCTCTTTGATTTCGTTTTTTTATTTCTCTTATAAGCTCGGGACTAGGACTGCTAAAGCTAAATCTATATCCGAGTTGTATATAATCATTAGTTGGAAAAAGAAGCGTTCCATCTGTACTCTTAGAGACCTCTCCTCCAGTGAGAAAAGCTCCTGTGAATACATTTTCTGAACCGAGGTGATCATCTTCACCGGCATAATGCTCAAGAATAATGGGTCCTTCTTTTCCGTTGACCCTTCTTATAATATCTGCTTCTGCTAATGCAATTCGTTCTAGGCCCTCATCACTCATAGATTTTTACAATGTTTTTTTCTTTAAGAAGATTATCCTTCTTTATTGTAGTCTTTACTCACTATGTATTACAATGAGAGACTGGGTTTTTTCTATTCCTTCAATTGCTTGAATCTTTCCTAGAAGCACTTTATCAAACTCTTGTACATCCTTTACGCGAAGAATAGCAATCATATCTGTTCCTCCTGAGACAATATCTACTCGTTCTGTAAAAGAAAGAGATTTTATTTCCTTTGCAAGATCATATTGGCTTTTTTTCTTTTGTTTGAGAAACTCTAAATTTGCAGAAATTAAAACATAGGCGACGAAATCTTTTCCGGATTTTTGAGAATCAATTTCAATAGTGAACTTTTTGATCACTTTCTCTTCTTGTAAGCGTTTTATTCTGTGATGGATCGTGGTAATAGGAAGATTTGTTTTCTTACTGATTTCTCTGGTAGAATATTCACTGTGATCTTTCAGAACGTTCAAAATTTTCCAGTCTTTTTCATCTAATTTACTCATATTATGAAACGTATGTTCCATTTCTATATAAATCTTCTTCTTTTTTACGAAATTAGCTAGTATTTAGAAACATTTATATATCCTCATTTCTTTTTTCTTTTTTATGAAAACCAAAGATGTTTCTGCTCAAAATGCATTTCTCTCTATACAAGAAGCAATGATACAGGGAAAGGAAAAAGTTTCCTTACATGGCTGGTGTTATCGAGAAAGAGGTTCAAATAAACTCCGATTTATTACTTTACGGGATTCTTCAAATATTATCCAATGTGTGGTTGAAAAAGACAACGTTTCTGAAGCTGTCTGGAAAGATGCTGAATCTATACGTATAGAAACTGCTTTAGAATTATCTGGTCAAATTAAAAAAGATGAACGGGCTCCTACAGGCTATGAAGTTGCTGTCACTCACATTAAAATTGTGGGAAAATGTGAGAATTTTCCGATTCAAAAAGATACAAGTATAGAGTTTCTTGCTGATAACCGACATTTGTGGCTGCGTTCTCGAAGAATGACTGCAATTATGAAAATTCGTAGTACGGTCTTTGGTGCAGTCCATCAGTATTTTCGAAGTAAAGGATTCTATGAATATCAAAGTCCTATCTTTCAACCAACACAAGCTGAAGGGGGCTCTGAAGTCTTTAAAGTCCCGTACTTTGGTGATTCGGTTTTCTTAGCACAAACCTGGCAATTACAGGCAGAACCGGCTATTTTTTCTTTAGAAAAGATCTATACTATAGCACCTTCTTTTCGTGCAGAAAAATCAAAAACGTCACGACATTTGACTGAGTACTGGCATGCAGAAATGGAAATGGCTTGGTCTAAGTTTGAAGATATTCAAGATCATGCTGAAGGAGTGATTAAAGCATGTATCAAGGCAGTTTTGGAGACTAACCAAGAAGAACTCAAGATCTTAGAACGGGATCCTAAAAAATTAGAGCCTAGTGTTCATAAAGCCTTTCCCCGAACGACTTATACAGAAATTGTAAAAGAACTAGAAAAAAAAGAAAAAATTAAGATAGAGTGGGGAAAAGATCTTCGTACTATTGAAGAAGATAAACTTTCTGAGTGGTATGATACTCCTGTGATTATTACCCGTTACCCTAAAATTGTCAAGGCTTTCTATATGAAAGAAGACCCGGAAAATCCAAAAGTGGTTTTAGGTTTTGATATTATTGCTCCTGAACATTATGGAGAAATTGTGGGTGCATCACAGCGAGAAGAGGATATTTCTAAAATTGAGGATAACTTACGAAAACAAGGAGAAAATCCTCGAGACTATGATTTTTACCTTGATACAAGACGATATGGAAGTGTTCCCCATGGTGGTTTTGGTATGGGAACAGAAAGGATTATTGCTTGGATCTGTGGTCTTGACAGTATTAAAGATGCGATTGCTTTCCCTCGAACACCTGAACGATATAAGCCGTAATGCTTAAATAGCACTAGTTTTATTCTCTTTTTCTATGAGTCTCTTTCATTCACAGAATAGGATGCTTGATGGTCGTCAAAGAGGACGTTTTTATTTATATGAAGAGGGAAAGGATGTTTATGGAGATGATCCTCGAAGAAGAGCTAAAGAACTTTGGGTTGAGTCTACAACTGCATTAGAAATGTCTATAGGGATTGTTCCTTATGTTTTAGGTGTGTTCTTTGCATTTAATGAGAGACCTTTATTACAACTCTTTGCTCCCGGCTTTAAGGATGTATCTGGGAATTGGACACAAGGGCCTGTTTATCAATCATTTATTTATGATGGAAGAATAGTACCTAATGTTGGAACTTTTCGTTGTCCGGATACTTTTTCTATTCTTGCAAAAGAAGAGGAATACCGAAGGAAGACGAGAAATTTAGAGCACTACCTTGTTGAAGCTCCTAGAATGCATCCAGATATTGTTAAGTTTTCTTTTTAACCCAAGGGTGTGGAGAAAACTTCTTTTTCCATTCAATGACTTCTCCAGCCTCTATTTCAATGGTGTCTGCTTCTCTTAGTGTTGCAATTTGTTTTCTATTTAGGATCTTGATATGTTTTGTCGCAAAAATTTTATCTACAATATACCAGAGATTTTTTTCATCTGTTGTCCAGCCTTTTGTATCAAATTGGCTGAGATCTATAGGATTGGTATAGGAGCGTAAGGTTTTCTTTTTTGTAGAATTTTGAATATATTCGTGGAAATACGACATCACTAGTTCACGAATACTTTTGTAGATGGGTTCACGGTATCTGAGCACTGCATGGTTTGTTTTGGAGATTGCACCCCAGTGTC
>JAHFJQ010000103.1 GCA_023245755.1 archaeon
TTCAATAAACAAAGCAATTTCATTTCCATTATTTGTACTTGTTGTGAGAGAAAAATTGCCTGCACCGGGTGTTCCCCCAATGGGGCCTTCTTTCCATTCATTTAACGATATTCTTTCTACTGTTTTTCCATTTTTTCCACCAAAAGAGGTATTGTATGTAAATGTATCTCCACTTACTCCATTTGTAAGAATAATAGTATCTTCTGTTTTCAAACTCAAACTTACCTCTACTGCAGGAAAGCTTTCATCCCAAATCCCATTGTTATTTCCCCAATATGATTCAAAACTCTCTAAATCAGTATCAACACCATCTACTAACTCTCTTGCAAGAACAAGATAGGCTTTAGAGTTAATCGTTTTATTTCCAATACTCTTTCCATCTACTGTCCAAGAACTTAAATCAACAGCTTGGGAACCATCATTGTAAATTTCTATCCATTCTCCTTCACTGTCTGCTACTTGCGTAGGGCTGTGCATCACTTCCGTTATGTACATGTTTGCTGCTCCAAACTGTGCTAACAAAATACTCACTATTCCTATCATTACTATTGTTTTCATTTTTCCTCCTTTCATAGCGGGCGCTATGTGCTTTCGTAACATTTAAATTCCCAAAGTGTTTTATAACGCCCAAGCTGGGATTTGAACCCAGAAATCTCTGGTGAGAAAAAGGTTTTCTCTGGCCTTTAGTCCAAAACTAAAGGCCCCTTAAGACCTCCGCCCTACCAGGTTAGGCGACTTGGGCGTCAAAAAGTTCTAAGAAAAATGTTTTAAAAAAGCTTTACAGAAAAAAACCGAAAATCTTTCAGAAAAAGGGAAAGATTTTCAGAACTATTGTTTCTTAAATTTTCCAGAATACTTGGCTTTGCCTTCTGCACGTACAAGAATAAGTTGAGCTATCTTTAAGCCTTCTGTTAGAGTTATGGTATTCCTAGATATATTCTTTATTTCAAAGACTTGTCGATTAGAAACACCAGGATGAATAAAAAATGCCGTGACATCAATGAGTAAACCCATACGTGCAAAACGAGAACGTCCTGAAAGTAAACCACACAGATCTTGAGGCAGAGTTATTTTTTCTTTTGTTATAGCAAGAATAAAATCAGCTGGTTGAAGGATTATACTTTTTTGTTTTTTCAGAAAAGTTATACTTTCTGCATCTGTTTTTTCTGTTAATGTTATCTCTTTTGCTGGAGGAAAAACACGAAACTCATTACTTAGAGTCAGATCAATAGACGCTGGACCAATATTTTTACTATTCAAAGGAGTAATCTGCAGTCTCTTCTGTTTTATTTCTTGGAGAATTTCTTTTTTTGTGAGGATCATAGTTTTCTCAGTATAGATACTATAGACTTTAAATGTTTTATCGTTTGGTCTATCTCTCTTTTTGTTATATTTTTATTTAGAGATATACGAATACTTGCATACGCATCTTGATTACTTAAGCCAATGGCTTTGAGTACATGAGAAGGCTCTATGGATTGAGATTGACATGCTGAACCTGTAGAGAGATATATCCCCTCTTCGCTGAGATGTTTTACTAGAGTATCACCTTCGACTCCATGGACCGATACATTTATGATTGTACAAACAGAATTTTTTCCTGAACCATTTACTTTTATTCTAGGAATTTGTTTTAACTGCTGTAAAAAATACTTCTTTTTCCTCTCTAGTTCTTTCACTGGAAAAGAAAGCTCTGCTGCCTTTGCAAAACCTAGGACTGAAGGAAGATTTTCTGTTCCAGGACGTAAGGTGTTTTCTTGCTTGCCACCATACAATAAAGGCTTGAGTAATACCCCTTTCTTTACATACAATGCTGCAATACCTTTGGGACCATAGATTTTATGTGCTGAGAGAGAGACTAAAGTGAGATTTTGTTTTTTTACATCTAAAGGAATTTTCTTAAATGCTTGAATTGCATCCGTATGAAAAGGAATATTCTTTTTTTTGCATATTTCTGCAATTCGACCGATATCTTGAATTGTTCCACTTTCATTATTTACATACATGATAGAAACTAAAGCCGTTTGAAAATTTACTTTCCCCTCTAACTCTTTTAAATTAAGTAAGCCTTCTTTATTTACAGGAATATAATGTACTTTATACCCTTCTTTCTCTAGTTGTTGACAAAGGGAAAGGATTGAAGCATGTTCTATTACCGATGTAATGATCTCTTTCTTTTTTGTTGTTGCAAGTATTCCTCGTAGTGCAAGATTATTTGCTTCTGTACCACAGGAAGTAAAATAAATCTCCTCTGGAAATGCATTGATACACTTTGCAATTGTCTTTCTTGCTTTTTCTAAAAGCTCTTTTGCTTCTTTGCCTTTTTTATGTATAGAAGAAGGGTTTCCATAATCTTTCTTTAATGCAATACTCATTACAGAGAGAACTTTTGGATCTAAAGAAGTTGTTGCTGCAGTATCAAGGTATATAGCCATAGATAAATAGAAAGAAGGTTTTGTTTATAAGATTTAGTTCTTTTTTACGTTCATTTGAGCAACTTTTAGATCTTGTAACTGTGGACGAAGGTCGGTTGGTTTGTGGTTTTCTGTGTCAAAATATGTTTTCCCATACTTTGCCATAAATTCTCCTACGACCCCAGTCGTTCCGTTTGTAGTTTCTACGTACCAATATTGATCATAGAAACCAGGTGCTGGAGCTACAGATGAGGTGGAATCTAAAGGACCATAGAGCCCTACGTGATTAATCGTTGGTGAATCTATTGCAAAATAGACTGCATGAAAATTATGTGTGCCTGCAAGATACAACATGGTTGCAAATTGTCCAGCAGTTCCCCCACATTGCCCACCAGCAACAAAGGTCACAAGAGGGGGAGAGTTAAATGAGCTATCAGAATAATTTTCTGCACCAATTGTTCCTACAAGTGCATCAAACTTTGCCTTGTCTGTTTTCTTTCCTTCAGTTACATCAAGAACTATACGCTCTAAAGTTGGTGTGATGATCATTTGCCCATAGGGATCTTTTACCCCTTTTACTCTATTTTTCTTAAGCGCGATTAGTTCTGCAGTAATTTCTTCAACACGAATTCTATACTTCATACTTTCTCCAGGAGCTATGCGCACTCCTGCATCTACAGATACAATATTATCACGGAGAATATAATCGGGTACCAGAAGCATAATGGCTTCATCTCCTGTTGCAGGAAGATTTAAATGACCACTTTTGTTTGCGACTTTCACTCTTCTGGTTTTTGGGCCAGTAGGAATATATGCACGATCCTCAGAACTATACTTTCCATCAGAATATTACAAAACAGGATAGAGTGCATCTGCATTTTCTCC
>JAHFJQ010000039.1:0-7009 GCA_023245755.1 archaeon
AACAAGATGTTCTTCAATACGGGAGAATTTCTGTCAATGGTTTTGAAACACAAGGAAGAGTGATTCGAGAAAAAATTGAAAAAGGGGAAGTCACTGGTTGGGATGATCCTCGTCTTATGACTTTGAAAGCATTGAAGCGTCGAGGTATAGTTCCGGAGACTTTTTATGAACTCACCTTAGAAGTAGGGCTTTCTCCAACAGCGACAAATCTCGATTGGAGTCAAGTTGCTGCAATTAATAGAAAGCTCATTGATCCAACAACAAAAAGATATTTTTTTGTGAAAGACCCTAAAAAAGTACATATAGAAAATCCCTTGAAGCAAGCAAAAGCTCCTTTACACCCAGAGCATAAAGAAATGGGCTTTAAAACCTTACATTTTGATGAAGAATTTTATGTACAAGACAGTCTTGAAAAGGGAAAAGTCTACAGGTTTATGCATCTTTTTAACTTTAAAGATAACAAGTTTATTTCCCAGGAATATGATCAAGAGCTTAAGGCAAAGATCATTCATTGCGTCCCAGTAAAGGATGCAATTGATGTGCATGTGCTTATGAGTGATGGGTCAACACTGAAAGGCAAAGGAGAGCATGCTTTAAACAGTCTCAAAGAAGGGGAAGTAATACAGTTTGAAAGGCAATTTTTTTGTAGACTAGATGATAAAGAAAAAATGCTCTTTGTATACACCCATGACTAAAATAAATTTTTCAGATAAAGTTTTTTTCATTATTCTTATTGGGAAGGCTCTCTTTGCCTGCTTACAAATGATCTTAGGTGTTATTCTCTTTTTTGTAAATAAAGAAGTGCTAAATACGATTACTTCGGACTTCCTCAGAGAAGAACTTATTGAAGAACCTAATGATGTACTTGCAACAAAGATCCTGAATGCAACATTCCACATTTCAGGCCAGACACAGCTTTTCCTTGCTTTTTATTTACTCATACATGGGCTCGTAAAAATCGGACTCGTATATGGATTGTATAAACAGAAATTGTTTGTGTATCCTTTAGCAGCATGGATTTTTTTTATCTTTCTTTTGTATCAGATATATCGCTATTTTTTGACTTCTTCAGTTTGGCTTCTTGCTCTCAGTATTCTTGATGTATTTTTCATTTACCTCATTATGTATGAGTACAAAAAATTAGGTAAAAAAAAGAAAGCTAAATTCACTACTCTGACTGAATGAACCACATTTATATAGAAAATTCTTCCGCAAATAGAGCTATGGAAGTACTCCAACTTAAAAATGTATCAAAAGTGTATACTTTAGGAGAAGAAAGAGTTACTGCTATAGACAAAATCAATATTTCTATTAAGAAGGGTGACTTTGTTGCTCTTGTAGGACCAAGTGGTTCTGGAAAGAGTACGGCGATGAATCTTGTTGGTTGTTTAGACATTGCTACAACAGGAGAGATTTATTTAAGTGAAGTAAATATTCAAAAGCTTACAGAAAGTGACCTTGCACAAATACGTGGAAAGAAAATCGGTTTTATTTTTCAGACTTTTAATTTAATTCCCAGTTTAGATGCACTAGAAAATGTTGCTCTTCCTATGATGTTTCAGAATGTTCCTAGAGACATACGTATCAAAAGAGCAAAAGCATTACTTGAACAGGTCGGCTTGAAAGAGCGTATGTACCATAGACCGAATCAACTTTCTGGGGGACAAAGGCAAAGGGTTGCAATTGCTCGTGCATTAGTAAACGATCCAGAGATTATCCTTGCTGATGAACCAACGGGAAATCTTGATACCAAAACGGGTGATGAAATCATGGACATACTAAAAGAGTTGCACAAGAAAGGAAGAACAATAATCCTTGTCACACACAATCCGGATTTAACAAAACTTGCAAATAAAGTTTTCACATTAAAAGATGGTAAGATTGTAGGAGCATAAAATGAAAGAAAAATATATTCTTGGAGTAAGACTGAGTATCTTTCTTATTTTAGTACTAGTTACAATAGGAACAGTACATGCGGAGATAACTATAGATTCATTTAGTTCTACACCAGATACGGTACAACCCGGAGAAGATCTAGAAGTACGTTTAAACTTAGAAAATGTTGGTGATGATGACATAGAAAGTGTTGTGGTAAGTATTGACTTAAGCAACGTTCCATTTGCACCAATAGAATCTTCTACTGAGAAGGTTATTGATAAAATTAGGGATGGAGATCAAGAAAGCGTTTCTTTTGAGCTTGTAGCACTATCAAGTGCAGAGGCACAAACCTATAAGATTCCCGTAACCATTACGTATGAAAATACCACAAAGACGTCTTTAATTAGTTTAGAGGTAGTTACCGATGCAAGCTTAGATATTCTTTTGGAAAGCTCTGATCTTATAGTAGAAAATGAACAAGGTGCTGTAACCATAAAAATAGTCAATGAAGGTCTCAATCAAATAAAATTCTTACAAGTAACGCTCTTAGACAGTTCGGAGTATGAAATTCTTTCTCCTAGTTCTCTCTACATCGGAGAAATAGATACAGGTGACTTTGATACAGAAGAGTTTACCATCATCCCTACAAGTAAAGATCCAGAACTGAGTTTCAAATTAGAATATAGAGATGCAAATAATCAGGCATTTGCTGAAGAAAAACAAATCACAGTCAAGGTGTATTCCACAGAGCAAGCAACCCAGCTTGGGCTAGTAAAACAAGGGAATCCTCTTACTTGGATCCTTATTTTTGTAGTACTCGCTTTAGGGATTTTGGTCTGGATAAGAAGGAAGAAACACAAAAAAAATGTTCACTGATTATTTTTTATTATCTTTGAAAAGCATTCGCCATAGAAAACTTCGTTCTTGGCTGACTGTTATAGGTATTGTTATTGGCGTAGCTGCGATTATTTCTTTAATTACCCTTTCAAGAAGTCTTCAGGGAACTATTGAAGATCAGTTTGAGTCTTTTGGTGCAAACAGAATTCTTATTTCCGCAAAAGGATTTCAAGGCCCAGGGACACTTTCTCAAGGCTTAACTATGGACGATGTAGAAACCATAGAAAAGATTTCTGGTTTTGAGTATGTTATTCCGGGTATTTTTCGCAGCTCAGAAGTCAATTTTAAAGGGCAAACCAGTTTTACTCTTGTGGGTGGAATCCCCTCTCAGTACTATGAAGAATTTTATACAGATACCGGAGTAGACATTGTGGATGGAAGGAACGTCAAAGAGGGAGAGAAATATGTTGCAATTATTGGTTCTCGAGTAGCAACCGAGATGTTTGATAAAGAAGTGCATGTAGGTGATAAAATTGAGATGGGGCACCAAGAATACCGTGTAGTGGGAATTCTCCAAGAAGTGGGAAATGCACAAGATGATAGCCAAATTTCCATTCCTTTAGATGCAGCTCGAGAACTTTTTGATGAAGAAGATGCAGTAGACCTTATCATTGCGCAGGTAAAAGTTACAGATGAAATTCCCCAGCTTCAAGAAAAAATAGAAAAAGAATTAGAACAAGAAAGGGATGATACAAATTTCCAAGTAGTCACCGCTGCTCAGATTCTAGAACAGATTGGTCAAGTACTAGGCATTATGCAAATTGTTCTTGTAGGAATTGCCGCAATTTCTCTTATTGTTGGAGCAATAGGAATTATGAACTCCATGTACACTTCTGTCTTAGAAAGAACAAAAGAAATAGGAATTATGAAAGCAATAGGTGCGAGAAATAAAGATATCCTCATTCTCTTTATTATTGAATCTGGCTTGATTGGTCTAGTTGGTGGTGCGCTTGGTGTACTTATTGGAGCAGCGCTTGCATATGCTGTTGGTCCTCTATCTCAGAATGCAGGGTTTACTATTCATATTACTCTAGAACCTCTTGTACTTCTCTTTGGGCTAGCCTTTGCCTTTGTCGTAGGAATTATTGCGGGTATTCTCCCTGCTTGGCAAGCATCAAGGTTGAAACCTATTGATGCATTGCGATATGAATAACTAAAGAATTTCGACAATTTCACCAATTTTTTTATTACAGGTATACAGTTTTGCAGGCCTATGTGCCATACCTTCAAGAATTTCTCCTGTTTCTTCTACCAGGTCTAAGGAAAATATTTTTTTACGAAAGTTTCGTTTATCAAATTTTTTATGAAGAATACTTTCATAGAGTTTTTGTAAATGTGTAAGGGTGAATTTTTGTGGTAGGAATTGAAATGCGACAGTTGTGTATTCGAGTTTCCACTGCAGTCTTCGTAGGGCATAGTCGAGTATTTTACTATGGTCAAAGGCTCGTTTTGTGACATCTCTAGAAAAAAGACTTTGTGGTGTTACAGGTAGTGAATACTCTCATAATGACGCGTTAGTGAAAGTTGATGCTTTCCGTACTCAAGCAGAAACAGCAATTGTGAAACTTTCTAAAGCAGGAGTTTCTGCGGAAGTTTTGGAAAAGGCTAGAGAAGGCATTAGTGTGGGTGCTCTTGTAGCTGGTGTTGCAAAAGGGTTAAGTGTAGATACACTCAACGAGTATGATACACTTGTTTTTCCTAAACATTATTCTAATTGTTATTATGATCCTTTACCTGGCTCAGATATAGAGAATTTGATAGCTCATAATATTTCCGCTGCTATTGCCCGAACATTTCTGAAATCAGATAGGCCAAATGGGAAGAATATTTCTAGCACTCCTTCCACAAATTATATAAAAAGGGGAAGGGCTAAACTCACTGGAGAGGAAATTGTTGCATTACATGCTTCTGGTGTTACTCCAGCAGTTTTGAACAAGTTTCATGCCTTCTTTTCTCCTTTAGATATCACTCGTTTTGCTCAAGCGGGGATTATTGAATCCTTAGATTTAATGGAAGAGCAGGGGTATTATGAGAAATTGGGGTCCTTTAATCTTTCTCGTTCTGCTCTAGGAGAAACTGGACCCTACCATAGATCTCTTTCTGCTGCACAGATTGTTGCCTATGTACAACAAGGACAATTTATTGGGGATAGTGACCAGCCGCTAGAACTCCCCGGAGAAAGTAGGGAAGTAGCAAGAGAATCTGAGTCTAATTCATCTTTAGAGCCTATACCTTCTTTACCAGTGAGGAAAAGTTCTATTCTTGAAAGAATATCTAAGATCTTTGGATCGTCTAGGTAAAAAATCCTACAGATAAGAGCTAAAAAGAAAAAATATTTATATAGAAGAAAAAGCCTAAGATAGTATGCACATAAAATTCTCAAAAGTAGAAATTCGCGATCTTTCAAAAGCTTGGGTAGCGATTTCCATTGCCTTTGCAATTGCTCTTGCTGGTGGTATTATCTACATCACTCCTGACTTTTCCTTCCTACAAAATATTATTTTTGCAGCAGTGACCGTGGGTGTTGGTTTTCTCTTGCACGAACTTGGCCATAAAGTCGTTGCACAACGATACGGCTGCTTCGCAGAATTTCGTGCAGATAATACCATGCTTCTTGTTTCTATAGTAACTTCTTTTTTTGGCTTCATCTTTGCAGCACCAGGAGCAGTCATGATTGCAGGTCGTGTAAGTATAGAAAGGAATGGAAAGATTTCTATTGCAGGTCCATTAGTCAATATTATTCTTGCGTTGCTTTTCATGACCCTTGGTCTTGTTATCAATGATGGTTTTTTAGGTGGGCTTTTTGCATTCGGTTTTTTCATTAACACTTGGTTAGCAATTTTCAATTTAATCCCTATTTGGATCCTTGATGGAAAGAAAGTTCTCGCATGGAATAAGTGGGTGTATGGAATCACTGTGGCTTTTGCAGTTGCTCTTCTTATACTTGGCCAATACCTTCCTTTACAAAGTTTAGGATTCTAGAAAGGTTTATAACTCCAATATTATTTTTTTCAAGCTATGGGTCAACGATTTGCAATTTGTTTCCTTGGTTCAGATGGGCGTCTTTCACAAGAACAAAAAGACTATGTTCTGAGAAGAGCTGGTTATCTGTATTTTAATGGAGAAAGCGAAGGGGATATTGCTCTTCTTGATGATGGTGATGATTCTAATTCCCTTGAAGGAAGAATCACAGGGGGACAGTGGGTAAGCCTTGGCGTTTTAAGTGGTGTTTCTTATAAAGCAGAAGTAGAAACTCCGAAAGGAAAAGCAAGGCTCAGTTTCTTAATGAGAGAACTTACTTTAGGTTCTAGATCTACTCAGTATGAATCTGAATATACGAATTAAACGCAAAGATTTTTAAACTTCTTTCCTCATAATGACAGTATGGCTTTCATAAGTGCAATGAAGCGATTTTCTCGCCTAAAAGAGATTGTAAATCTTCTTTTGAAAGAGGGTTTTGAAGAACTCATTCAAGAATTACATTTTCATACGCCGCTTTTGATAAACAAAGCTTCTTTAGAAAGTATTCCTAAAAAATCCAGTAGTGAAGTTCCTGTACGATTACGTAGAGTTATGGAAAATGCTGGTGGTGCCTTTGTCAAGGTAGGCCAAATGCTTTCCCTACGTTCTGATCTCATTCCTCAAGAATACTGTGATGAATTTTCCAAATTACAAGATCATGTGAAACCATTTCCCTATAGTGAAGTAAAAAAAATACTTGAAATTGAGTTCAAAAAACCTCTTAAAGAAATATTCAAAGAGTTTGATGAAAAGCCTCTTGCTTCTGCATCTATTGGCCAAGTACATAAAGCCCGTTTAAAATCTGGAGAATATGTTGCAGTAAAAGTTCAGCGTCCAGATATTAAAAAAACATTTGATGCAGATATAAACATCTTAGAATACATTGCAGAAGAGGCAGAAAAATACCTCCCGCAAGTTCGTGTTTTCAAACCCCAAAAGATTGTAGAGGAATTCAAAAAATATACTGAGAAAGAATTAGATTTTCTTGCAGAAGCAAAAAATATAGAGAAGTTTCATGAGTATTACAAGTATAGTGCTCATATTAAGATTCCTAAAGTGTATTGGGAGTATTGTACAAACAAAATTATCGTTATGGAGTTTATTGATGGAGAAAAAGTTTCTCTTGTTGAGCATCTTAGCCGTGAAGAAAAAAAGAAGATTGCTCTTACTGTATACAACTCTTTTATTGAGCAAGTCTTTGATATGGGCACCT
>JAHFJQ010000039.1:7019-9403 GCA_023245755.1 archaeon
AGGAAATATTTTTCTCCTAAAAAATGGAAAGATTGCATTACTTGATTTTGGAATTGTAGGCCATTTATCACCAGATCTGAAAGAAAACGTGGAGTATATGCTTGTAGGCCTTGTGAAAGGAGACTTAGATCTTCTGGTAACAAGCTTTGTGAATTTAGGCATGGTGGATACGGTAGATGAAGAAAAACTCAAAGAGGATCTCTTTGAGGCCTGGGGAGAGTTTCATGGTTCTTCTCTCAAACAAATAAACATGAAGCGTTTTTTTAGCAGCACCTTTGAACTAGGAAGAAAATATAATATTGATTTCCCTCATAATTTCGTCCTTTTAGTGAAAGCAGTAATTACCACAGAAGGCTTTGCAAAGCAGCTTTACCCTGAAGCAAGTTTCATTGAAGTCTGTGCACCAAAGGTCAAACATTTAATCAAAGAAGAGCATGATCCTAAAAAATTATTGCATTCTTTTAAGAAAGGTGCCTTTGAATTTACAACTTCTCTAAAAAGATTTCCACAAGATTTAAGAAGTCTAATACATATATTCAAGACTGGATCAAAAGTCAAAGTTGAGATTGATCATAAAGAGCTCAATGATCTTACAGTGGAGCTTGATCATTCAAGTAATAGGATCACCTTTGGCCTTATCATTGGTGGTCTGATCATTACAACGGGTCTTTTGATTGTAGCAGATCTTGGCCCAAAATACTTTGGCCTACCAATATCTGCATGGATATCAGTAACAGTCATAGTCCTCCTATCCGTAATATTAGGAGTATCTATACTCACAGAAAAAAGAAGAGGTGAACAAGAGTGAAAGAAAAAATAAAAGAATTAGGCCTTGCAAGTCTAGGACTAGGCGTAACGATTAAAGAAAAAATACACAATGTGGGAAGAAGACTCGTACGAAAAGGAAAAGCAAACAAAAAAGTATTGCAACATCCAAAGCAAAAGCTTCGTGCAGGTGCACATCTTGCTGGTAAAGAAGCCTTAGTGATTTCTAAGAAAAGTTTGCAGATGCTAGAAAGAGAATTAAAAAAACTAGAAGCAGAAGCAAAGAAAACAGTAAAGAAACGTATTGCAAAAAGAGTTGCAAAGGCAAAAAGTTCTAAGAAGAAAAGGAGGTAATTTTTTTCTTTTTATGAAACGACCCAAAAGCCATAGTGAGAATCATAAAAGTGCTTCCCGCTGGAGAGATTTTATCCTTGGTGGTCAAGATGGCTTAGTAAATGTTCTTGGTGTTACTTTGGGTGTTGCTACGGCAACCAAGGATTTAAGCATTATTCTCACTGCAGCTTTCGCAGCAACCTTTGCTGAATCAATTTCTATGGGTGCAGTTGCCTATACCTCTTTCAAAGCAGAGAAGGATTTCTATCTCTCTCAAGTGAAATTAGAAGAACAAGAAATAGAAGATATTCCCCAAAAAGAAAAGCAAGAAATAAAGACTATTTATTCTAAATTGGGATTTCGGGGATCACTATTAACACAAATTGTGGATCATATTACTGCAAATAAAAAACGTTGGCGTGATGTGATGGTCTCCCAGGAATTAAAACTCTCTGCACCAAAGGTAAGTCCTACAAATAGTGCATGGGTTGTTGGCATTTCTGCGCTTGTAGGTTCTATTGTCCCAATTATTCCTTTCTTTCTTATGCCTGTAAGCACAGCAATGTGGGCAAGTGTATTTTTGTCTACAATAGTCTTGTTCTCTGTGGGCGCATACAAAGCAAAAACGACGACGGGAAACATCTTTCGTTCGGGAGTAGAATTAGCTCTTATTGGTATTGCTGCAGCACTTGCAGGCTATGCAATTGGTGCACTTCTGGGTGCTACTCTTTTCTAAAAAGACAAGAAAGGGAGAAAATGGGTTCTCTTAGAAAGGAGTCGAGAATACATATAACTATATACTTGAGTATATAAGTAATAGTATGACAGATGAGCTCATAATAAAGAATTTTGAATCAATAGGCATTCCTAAGATGCAAACGCTCATTTACCTTGATCTTTTAAAAAATAAAGAGTCTACAGCAACAGAAGTATCAAAAAGAACAAAGATGCATAGAGCCAATGTCTATGACACCTTAACAAAGCTCAAAGAAAGAAATTTAGTGTATTTATCTACAAAAGAAGGAAAGCAAATCTTTGCTGCTCTGCCCACAGATTTAATTCTAAATGAAGAAAAAGAAAAATTAGAAAACCTCAAGTTCACCATGAATTATATCAGAACTGCATACGTGTCTGGCAAAACACCCAATGTGTACACCCTGGAAGGCTTAAATGCTGTAAAAAGTATTTTATTTAGCGTACTCGAAAAAAAAGCAGAGATTTGGATATATGGGCTTGCAGAGAATGAAAATCTCATTAATGTTCTCAATGATAAAGTTATGAAATCT
>JAHFJQ010000040.1:0-7115 GCA_023245755.1 archaeon
TCGTTTAGATCTCATTCCTGCTGTACTGCTTCTCTGCTTGAAAAAAGGAGAAGAGTTTAAAGTACTCATTGATCTTGTACACTTGCAGGTCATTGAAAAAATCGAAGATGTTTCTGGCCTTTCTTTACTGAAATTACATTTAGAAGAACTTAAACCTAAAGAAGAACAACTTCTTACCCTAGCATTACAAATGGGAAAAGACATCAAGGCAAATGATCTTTTTGCAAAATCTGGACAGGGGTTTACGGAACTGTATCAAGGCATGGATATGCTTGTGCGTAAGGGATATCTTACACGACTAGGCAACGATTATACTCTGAGCTCTTCTATGGAATTCCTTGCAACTATTGATACGAAACAGTTTTATCACCCTTTGCGTTATGGAAGAAGCAAAGGAGAGAAAATTAAAGCACTCTATCAGTATCAAGTTATTAAAGATTTTTTGAATAAATTCTTTGAAGTAAAAGATGTGAAAGAATGCTGGGTAGAGAAGTATAGTGTTTCCTAGTTATTCTTTTCTAAACATTTCTTGTAGAGAAAGCTTTACTTTATCAAAAGAGTTTTCTTGTAAAATATCTACTTTTTTAATAACAAGACTTTTTCTTATTTTGAGAATATTTTCAGTTTTAATATAACATTCCTCTTCTATATTTTTCCATTCTAAGTCCTTCTTTTCTATCGCTATTTTATATTTTCCTTCAAAATGATTGCTTGTTATGCCTAAAACAATAATATCCTGGGAGTGATTAAATTCATTATTACTTGCAATAAGTGCAGGTCTTACTTTACTGTTTGATTGATCAGAAAAAGGAAAAGGTACTAATATAATGTCTCGTTGTTTTAAAGATATTTTTTCCATATTTTTTCATCCTTAGGATTATCCCATAACTCTTCCATTGCTTTTTCTCCAAGAGCTAGCCATCCCATTTCTTCTTTTTCTTCAGTCTGTATTCTTTTGAAAAACTCTTCTTCTTTCTGAAGAATAATCTTGCCTTTTTCTGTAATAAGAACAAGTTTTGTTCCTTCTGTAATCTGAAAGTCTTTTCTTACATCTTCGGGAATAACAAATTGTCCCCTTGAGCTCACTTTTACTGTTTCAATCATAGTAAGACCAATAAGATTAAACTTATTTATAACTCTTGTGCCCATATTTCCCCTAAAATAGTTTGTTTTATAAGCCTTTAGCAGAAAAATCCGCAAAATTTTCAGGCGCAAGTTAAACTTCTTAGTAGTAACAGTTAGAAAGCCTTATAAAGTCTGACTTTGGCGGATAAAGTAGGATGAAACAAAAACTATCTGTTACTGTAGAAAAAGATGTTGTTGCTCAACTAGAAAAAAAAGTAGATGGAAAAATTTTTCGAAATATGAGTCATGTTATAGAGTACGCTCTTCGCGAGTGGGTGGAGAAGAAATAGATGGGAGATCTTATACCATTATTTCCAGGATCACAAGAGGCTTTAGAAGGCATACAACTAAGGGGACTGCTTTTGGACCTTGATAAAGAAGATTTGTATGGTTTTGAAAGAGATAGAAATCCCTATATTCTCCAAAGTATTGATCGGGGTATTGATGCAGGCGATACTTTTCCTGCAGTACGTGTGCTTCTTGTACATCCAAGTCCACGTTTCTTTTCTTGCAATGTTTCTTCTGAGCCAGTGTATTTTATAGAAAAAGACAGACCTGATCACCGTATAGGGAGAAGACCTGAAGGGGGGCACCATAGGGCTTTTGCACATTGGATTCGAGGAGAGCCTTTACTTTGTGAACTTGTTGGAGAAGTTATAGGCAACCCCTACTTTTTTCCCGTGAATATTAAGACTGGGAGTTATGTCTTAGCTGAAGATGCATTTCAACAAAGAGCATTTTTTCAAAAAAAGCTGGTGAGTGGGAAGGTGTATAGATGACCATTCTTCTTTTAGACCTTCATGCTGTAGATTTCTATGGATTTCAGAGCGAATTAGACAGCGATAATCTTGCAAGTATTCTTCGGGGAGTTGATGCAGGAGATTCTTTTGATCCTCTTGCTGTACGAAGAGTTCTTGAAAGAGAGATTTATTTTTTAGATGCAACAGTAGTGAATGCAAACTCAGGGCGCCCTGAAGGAGGACACCATCGTGCCTATGCGCACCTGCTCAGAAAAAAACCATTGCCTGTACATGTACGAGCAACTCTTGCCTGCCTTCCAGAATTTAGGGGTGTTGCTATTAGAAACTTGGCTGTTAAAAATTGTGGCCTGATTAGCACCATTTACAGTGATAAAAGGATTCATGACAAGAGGTATCGATAATGAAAGAAATAGATTTAGATTTGTCTTCTGTACATCTTTATGGTTGGGAAAGATATAAACTAAGAGCTCGTATTGACTTATTTCTTCAAGCTTTAGATGCAGGTAAAACATTTCCTCCAGTTTTTGTCTGTGCAATTAGAGGAAAAGAATATCACCTTGATAAAAGACCTAGAGATGCACATAATAAAGATCACGCTGATGGAGGTCATCACCGAGCACTTGCACATTATCTTTCTCACAGGCCTCTGCGGGCAATAATTACAGGAGAAACTCCTTTTGTTCCTTCTTATTCATATCTTATTGGAGAATTAGAAATTGTTGAAGGTCCAGGCATTAGTATATCTGCATCTGTTCTACGAGAGAGGTCTCGATCATGAAAGAAATATATTTAGATCTACAAGAAGTAGACCTTTATGGTTGGGAAAGATATAAATCTCAAACCCTTGTGGACTCTCTTCTTCGCGGAATTGCAATGGGAGATGTGTTTCCTCCTGTTCCTGTTGTTCAAAATGATGGTTTTTATTCTTTAGATTCATTTGCTCATGATGCACGGTTTTCTCAATCGGATATTCGTGAAGGAGGACATACAAGGGCTATTGCGCATTACCTTGCAAGAAAATCCTTGCGCTGTGTTCTTACTGGGGTGAGTCAGCTTCCTTCACCTCCCGAAGGATTTTTTCTTATTAGAGAAATATCTGTTACAGATAGTTATGGTGAAGGAAATAAGTTTTTTGGGAAAATAGATTTACGTAGCGGTGCAATTCATAAAATGGCTTGTGATACGAGGTACCGATAGATGAAAGACATTCCTGAAGTTGTATGTGAAGAATTTCCAGATTTGAAGATTCAGGATTATACTATTACTGGAGTCATTGGAGAAGGTGGACAGGGTGTTGTGCTTGAGCTAGAAAAAGATGGTGTTGTCTATACAGGAAAAGTTGTGCATAGAAATTGGAGTCTCACTCCTTGGATAGATGATCTTAGAGGCTTACGAAGAGGAGTGGAACTTTCTGAAGCATTAGATCACGAAAGCATACAAAAAGTGACGGAAGTCATTGATGAAAAAGAAAAAAGAAGATTTACTGTTGTTAAAAAGTATGCCGAAGGAAGAAGCCTACGAGAAGTTCTGGATACAGAGAGAACTATTCCTGTAGAGAGACTTGTTGATATTTTAGATAAAACACTGGATGCTCTGGCATATTTGCATGATGCTTCCAAGCATCCATCTGTGAATGCTGTGTTTCATAGAGATATCAAACCAGATCACATTATTGTGAGAGATGATGGGCATATTACCCTTATTGACCTTGATACTGCAAAACCTAGTGGAGGACGAACGACACAATACACTGCTGCTGGAACAGCTATTTATTCTGCACCAGAATCTCTTCTGGGGATGAATGATGCACGAAGCGATTTGTATTCCCTAGGATTTGTTGCTGTGCAAGCACTACTTGGAGAAATTCCTGAAGACCTTTCTGATAGTAGACTTTCCTCACGAAAGGCCTACAAACTGCCTCACTCTGTTCCTGAAAGAGTACGAACGATTATTGAGAGAATGGTTCTTGCTGATCCTGATGCACGTTTTCAAAGTGCAGTTGCTGTACGAGAGGCTTTAGGTAGGTGTTTAGAGGAGAAGGTAGAAGTCACTGTTAATGAGAATTCTCTACAAGACTTAGCAAAGAGAAGGGATCTTGCTCAAACTTCTTATGATTCGAACAAACATACTTTCCTTGCATCAGGATTAGTTACTCTTATGGGAATGATCACCTTTTATGGGGGAACATTTGAGACAGGTGCGCAGCATCAGTTCATGGAAGCTTTAGGACTATTTTTGAGTGCTGTTAGCCTTCCAGTAAATGTAAGTTCTGGTCTTAAAACTCTTTTTAAAAGAAATGATATCCGAAAAATAGAAAGAGACATTGCAAGGCTTAAAGGCAAAGTACAAACACCAGGAGTTCTCACTCGAGTACTGCGAAAAATGGAAGGATGGGAAAGTGCAACAGACCCAGGATATGGACTCGTTGCAGGTATTGCTCTCAGTGACAATAACCCTTCTGCACATATTGAAACGGTTCGTATTGCTGTGCACTCTCAAGATGAAGAAACACGTTCTCTTGCGATAGAAATGGTAGGAGTCTATGAAAGAGATCATGATTTCTCCAATAGCTACCCCTGTAGAATTGGTCTGACAAAAGTCCCAGGATATTCTCAACTCAAAAGAGGACAAGAACGAAGACAGGCATTAGAAGTTCTTTGTGAAGCAAGAGATGTAGGCACATGGCAACTTCGTACTGCAGACCTTCATACTATTGCACGTTATGATCCTGATCTTAGAGTTAAAGTACTTGCAGAAGAGATGGCTCAATGTTATGAAAGAGATAGGGATTTTTCACGCACAGCACCCTTTATTCGCAGAGTGATTGATGACTATGCTACTACTCTCTTTTCTATGCCCCTTACAAGAATGGATGAGCATATGTATGCTGTTGCAAGAGACCGGTATAGAGCATATATTATTGAACGAGGCTTAGCCCCAGAGACAAGCTTTTTCGAACCTGGTGCAGATCCTCATGAACACATGCATGCACGATTAGCATTTGCTGAAGCCTTTCCTGAGCATCCTGTGTATCTTGCGTATAGAAAACGAGAAGAGACCCAAATCTTTCCTGTGAGTGGTTCAGAAGGAGAATATGATGTAGAACAGGTACGCCATGGTGTTATTATGAGACCAAAGGTTTCTGAGCCTGGACAAGGAGAGAATGTAGATCCAAAGAAACCTGTTCGAACAAAAAGAGTTACTCTTTTCTAAACTCTTCAAACTCATCGGTATAGGGAAGTTCATCAATGTCCATGCTTGTGACTTTTGCACCTTTGGGACCAATAATACAGAATTCTAAGAGGTCTTGAACCGACTCATTTTTTCCTTCTGCAAGCACTTCTACATCATCACCAGTATTCTTTACCCACCCTTTTAGTTTGAGTTTCTTTGCTTGCTCTTCTACTGCTGCACGAAAGAATACTCCTTGCACTTTTCCTTTAATCATTATATGTACACGTCTATTCATAGTCTTAAATAATAAAAATATCCTTATAAATCTGTGTGTTGTTCCTTTTTGCTATGACCGTACATATACATCGATCAGAAGAAAGAGGCATAACCAAGACTTCCTGGCTTTTGAGTAGACATAGCTTTAGTTTTGGGGAGTATTATGACTCCAAACGTACACAGTTTGGTGCACTTCTTGTGCTTAATGATGATCTTGTCCAGGGAGGAGAAGGTTTTGGTATGCATGGACATGCAAACATGGAAATTATTACCTTTATTATTAAAGGAGGTATTACCCATAAGGATAGTATGAAGTATACACGGACTATACGTGAAGGGCAAGTACAAAAGATGTCTGCTGGAACGGGGGTGTTACATTCTGAATATAATCCCTTGAAAAGCACGTCACGATTTTTACAACTGTGGATTCAGCCTGATACTTTAGATATTGCTCCAAGTTATGAAGAAAAAGATTTGCCTGTTGATAGAAATATATTACACCTCGTTGCTTCTGGAAAGAAAAAAGACCATGTTCTCTTTTTACAACAAGATGCATTTCTTTCCTATGGAAGCTTTGATATTGGGAAGAAGATAGAGTATACACTCAAAGATCACGCTCATGGTGTCTTTCTCTTTGTTGTTACTGGAGAAATTATTTTAGGAAAAGAAAATTTATTTGAAGGTGATTCTCTGGAACTTACTGATGAAAGAGAAATTCGTTGCGTTGTAAATAAGGAAAGTACTGTTCTTGTTATTGAAGTACCTTTAGAATAGCTTTATTCATTCTTTTTATAGCGCGGATATACTCCTACATCCATAAAAATTTTTGTCTCTGCTGTTGCAACACCTTTTTGTTGCTTCCACATATTCTGAGAATTCATCCTTGTTGTAGAAATACCCACTAATTCATTTTTTAAAGAAAATAGTGCGACAGTATCTCCCGCTTCAATATCACTTTCTAGTTTGACTATCCCAGGAGTAGAAAGAAAGGCTCCATGCGCTAGAGAATCTACTGCAAAGTCTGAGACCCAGATTTTTGGAATATGTGCAACTGCACGTTCAAAGGGATGAATCATCTTTCGTATAGCGCTTTCATTTCCTTCTTTGTATTCTTCCCATGCATCTTTAAGATCATGCAAGGTAACCCATTCTTTATCGGAAAAAGTACAGACTTTCGAACGAACAAGCTCTTGCATATGCCCACGAGACCCGAGTTTTTTTCCTAAGTCTACACATAGAGTACGAATATAGGTTCCTGCTTCACAGCCTACTCTGAATAAGACGTCCTGACCTTCTATTTCTAAAATGTCTAGGTAATATAATTCCCTTGTTCTCAGTTGTCTTTTTACTGCAGAACGTTTGGGAGGCATCTGCTGGATTTTTCCCATGTAGTCTGCGAAGGTTTTTCGTATTAAAGACTCGTCTACAGGACTATGCAGATGCATAATACAGATGTACTCTTTTCCTCCATGCAAAAGTACTTCCACTACACGCGTTGCTTTGCCTAGAGTGATGACTAAGACTCCAGTTACATTTGGATCAAGAGTGCCAGAGTGACCAGCTTTGTCAATATTCAGAATCTTCTTTACAAAATCTACTGTTTGATGTGATGTTGGGCCTGCTCCTTTGTTAAGAATAATTAAACCGTAATCCAAAAGCTCTTGTATAGAACGTTCTTCGGGCTTCTTTCCATATGCAGCATTTGTTTTTTCTTCTACACGTTTCAAAACGTCGTATTTTCTTCTTTCAAATGGAAATTCCATAGTTTTTTAGAATCTT
>JAHFJQ010000040.1:7125-9394 GCA_023245755.1 archaeon
ACTTATTCACATGACCTGATTTGTGAAAGTAGTTGTATCTCCACAAAAAGCTTTAGCCATAAAATCAAAAACCGCGTGAGGATCTCTTATTCTTTGGAGAAGCTGCCTATCCCCATCTATTTCGTACACAAGGATTATTTCTTCTACAGAACAATAGCCTATGCCAGAGGTTGCCCTTCTTAAATTTCTTATAGGATCTGGACTTACAAAAATACGGCTCTGCAGATGTGGAACACTATAGACTGCATTCACAAGATAAAAAGTATCCATTTTATTTTTTAGAACGTTCTTGTTTATTTGATTGAGAAAAAGTATTTTTTGTTCTGTCTTTCATAGCTTCTTTCTTATCAGTATTAGGACCAGTATTTACACTTTGTTGTGCTTCTTTAGGATTTTTCATTTCTTTGATTACTTTTTCTTCTGCTTTGATTTCTTCGGCTTTATGATCGGCTTTGTCAGTGTCCTTGCCACGAAGCTCTTCTATTTTTCCTGCAAGACCTGTTTTCTTTTCTTCTTTTACTGCTTTTTTGAGCGTTTCTTTTTGTACACCGACAAGTTCTGCGTAGGCATAATCTCCTTCTTTATCTTTGACTAGTTCTACAGAAACTTCAACTTTATGAGGAGGATGACGGTAGCCTTTTGCCCAGAGAAGCATGTTTAATTGTCTTCCGAGTTTAATATTTTCTACTTTCATATGTTTTTGTAAGAACTCTTTTGTTGCTTTTACTGCCTTCTTTGTTCTTTTATAGACAGGAGCCTTTTGATATTCTTTTCTAAGTGGGATAATATAAGTTCTTTCCATGTTACGTTTTAGTTTTTGTTCTTCTCCAATTTCTTTTGACTACTGTTAAGCGTCCAGGATGAATTCTTCTGCCTTTTCCAAATGCTTTGGGAATTGCCCAGAATGGTGCCCAACGTGTTTGTGTTGCCTTTTTTGCAAGACGTAATTTCTTTGCCAAATGTAAAAATTTACTCATTTTTTGTTGATCCTAAACTCTTTTTTTTCCGGTGTTAATCTTTGTAAAAGATTTTTGTATTGGTCGTCAGATATGGGTTGGGTAATCTTTCCTTGCTGCACGAGTTGTGCGATAACAACGATAGATTGAATGGCTCTTTCGGTGTGCACTGCCTTCATGTTTCCATAGCGAGCAATTGCTTGCGGAGACATAAAACGTTTTGCGACCGTTTCAAGCTGTTCGAGCTGCTGTTGCATCTCCACTTGCTCTTGCATTTGTTTCTGCGCGAGCTCTTGTTGGAGTTGCTCAAGCCTCTGTTTTTTTAGTTCCTCCAGTTCCATGTTTCTTGATAACCTTGTCTAATAATGATTGCCCTTTTGGGGTTATAATTTTTCCTTTGTGAATACCTTTTTCTACTTTTTTAATAAGGCCTTCTTCTTCTAATTGTTGTAAAACAACTCGGATAATTTTACCAGAGCCTTTGTAAAAGTGTTCTGGGCGTACTCCTCTGTTTTTCTTTTTGCCGTAAAAGCCTCTTATTTTAGAAACGCCAATAGGGCCTCTCATAGAAACTTTTCGTAATACAGATGCTGCTCTTTGGTACCACCAGTCTTTTAATAATGGAGGATGCTCTTGTGCAGGGCCAGTCTTTACTACCTTTGCCCAGTCTGGGAGCTTTACAGATTTTGATTTTTTGAGTTCTTGCGCAGCTGCAGACACTAGCTCTGAAGGTGTTACATCATACATTGTTGCCATTTGTATCGGAAATGAAATTTTTGAGGGTTTATATATGTTTTGGTGGTTTAGAGAGTTTTTCGATATATAGCTTAGATACATTGAAAGCAAGGTTTATAAGGGAACACTTTGCGTCAATTTTCATGGTTCATCATCCTATACTGTCTTTTGAAACTCTTAGCACCGCATCTTCCTTAGATGCATTACTTTCTACATATGAAGATGAAGGATATCGATTTACTAGAGAAGAAACATTTGTTGCTGCAATACAAGAAGATTGGCAAGCACATGTACGAAGAAAAATAGAAGAAGCGAAAGAAAAAGAAGTCCCCGACCGCTTTCCCTTCTTAGAAGTTGTTGATGGTGAAGATACCTATGGCATTATTGGTGTTATTCATGAGGGAATAGATTCTCATGGCTATATTGCTCGTGCCCGTGACTTAGTTCATAGAAGCCCTAATTGTCTTTTTGAAGAAGGCATGCATACCTATTTTCGTGGTTGCCCGCATGCGATTGAAATTCCAGATAATAGTCTTATGAAAGCTTCGGAATTATTTCCTATACATCTCAAAGCTGGG
>JAHFJQ010000041.1 GCA_023245755.1 archaeon
CCTATGTTTTACACGGACCATCATCACATCAGGGATGGACAGAAGCAGATAAGCAAGTATGGCAAGAAATGGAAGCTATACAAAGAGAAGGAAAAACAATGCACTTAGGGGTAAGCAACATAAACATAGACCAATTAAAAATACTCTGGAAACAAGCAAAAGTAAAACCAAAGTTTGTACAAAACAGATGCTATGCGCAACAAGGATGGGACAAAAAGGTAAGAGAATTCTGTAAAGAAAATAATATTATCTACCAAGGTTTTTCTCTTCTTACTGCAAACCCCTTTATTATCCCGAAAATAAAACACATTAGTGAAAGAGTAAACAAAACCCATGCTCAAATAATTCTCCGATTTTCTATGGATATAGGTATTCTGCCATTAACAGGAACAACAAGCACTACCCATATGAAACAAGATCTTGAACTTGACTTCGATCTTGAAAAAGAAGAAGTAAGGTTACTAGAAGATATTGGAGTGTTCTAAAAATTAATCACTCAGTTTCGTCCCACGAGAAAGACTTTCTTCCCAAGCACTCGCAGTGATTTGAATAAACTCTGCATTTTGTTGCATTTCCTCAACAGTGCGTGCACCACAATAGCTCATACCACTTTGCAAGCCCTTAAGAATTCCTTTAATGACATCTTCAACAGCGCCTTTGTAATCAACTAAAACAGCAACACCTTCAACAAAAACATCTAACTTTTCTTTGAACCTTTTTCCATCTTTACTCTCTTTTCTTTCGTGATTACTATCATAGGAAGCACTACCCATATATTTTTTGTACCGTTTTCCATCCTTGGTAAGAATAATACCAGGAGCTTCATCTGTACCGGCAAAGAAACTTCCTGAAAAAATACTTGTGGCTCCAGCTGCAATTGCTTTAGAAACATCTCCAGGATATTTTAGTCCTCCATCAGCACACACAGGCACTCCAAACTGTTTGGCAACACTACAGACATCTAAAACTGCAGTCAATTGTGGAACTCCTGAACCAGAAATAATTCTTGTGGTACAAACCGGAGACGGCCCAATCCCAATCTTTAATCCATCTGCTCCGGCTTCAATTAAATCTTTCGCAGCTTCCGCAGTAGCAATGTTGCCAACCATGACATCAATAGAAAAATTTGCCTTTAGTTCTTTTAAACACTGGATAGTCACTTCAGAATGTGCATGTGCAATATCCAAAACCAAAACATCTACACCTGCAGCAATCAATGCCTCTGCCCGTTCAAGCGTATCTTTCACACCCACAGCAGCACCTACACGCAAACGTCCCTTCATATCTCTATTAGCCATAGGCCAAGATTCAATCTTCATGATATCCTTTGTGGTGATAAGGCCTAAAAGCCTCCCATGCTGAAGAAGAGGAAGTTTCTCAATACGATGCATATGTAAAATGATTTTTGCCTCATCAAGAGTAATCCCATAAGGAGCAGTAACAAGGTTTTCCCTAGGAGTCATAACCTCTGATATTCTTTTGCTCAAGTCCTTCTCAAAAAGATAATCTCTAGATGTAAAAATTCCTTCAAGGTCATCACCCCTCATAACTAAAAGACTGGTCACTCCTGCTTCTTTCATAATTTCAATAGCATTTCCTAAGGTAATGTGTTCTTGAACTGTGAGTGGATGATCAATAACATAACTCGTACTCTTTTTTACCTTTCTTACTTCTTCAACTTGTTCTTCAATAGTTCCAAACTGATGAATAACTCCTAGGCCTCCAGCACGAGCCATAGCAATAGCCATTTTATGCTCAGTAACCGAAGCCATATTCGCACTGACAAGAGGAATATTTAATGAAATATTTCTGGTAAATTTCGTTTTGACATCTGCTTCACTTCGCGAAGAAAGAGGAGACTTTTTAGGAACAAGAAGAACATCATTATAAGTTAATCCAGTACGAATCTGCATAAAAGAAATCCTAGTTTTAGGGTTTAAAAAGATTTATCTAGTGAAATATAGAAAAAAGGTCTAAGTTGTAGGAAGAGTTTTAGTAAATTCATTGATACCTTCTACATGGCATTTCCAAAGGATCTCATTCAACTCATTTAAACGAGGATTTTTCACATCCCAACTAAGCTGATATAAAAGAGGTTTAGGTTTCCAAAAAATCCAAAACGAAATAACTTCTTGAACAGAGAAATGAATTTGTAAAGGAGGCCTTATTCCTCTAAGATCAGTGTTATTTTTTACAGTCTTAATTCCTATATATTCAGAACGCAGGGAATAGGTCTTTCCACCTAAAGGTAAAGTTGTATCAAGAACATCAAAGAGAGAAAATTTTATTCTATCAATTACGTCATGCATTTCTATTTTTGTTAACGGTTGAAGATTGTTTTGAGCATACAATATACGCAATATACGTGGCATAGCATTATACAAAAGAAAGAACTTAATAAATCTTTTGAAAAAAAGAAAAAAAATTATTTCTTACTCTTACAATGCATACAACCCAAAGCAATGTAGTTAGATGCAACAACAAGATGCAGTAACAAACTAGGGTATTGTGTCATATACACAGTAAAACCAGCTATAACCAAAATAATTGCAGGGACAATAGTTGTATATTGTAATTTCCATCCAAAAAGGACTGCTGCTCCAAAGCCAATCTCTGACAAAATCAGAAGCCAGGCAAAGAACGTAGGCATGGGAAAGCCAATACCAGCAAGCATAGTAACAACTGCGCTTGGTCCCATAACGAATAATTTCAATAGTCCAGGAACAAGCATAACTAACCCTAAAAGAATTTGGTTTACTTTTGTAGCAATTTGCATAGATTTCATAGGCGTACCTCCAAGAAAGCTAAAGAGAAAAGCCTATTTAAGGATTTCTAAAAGAAAAAGTTTTAAAAACCCTTAGTGTTATATCAAATTTAGTGAAACAAAAAACAACTACTATCCTTTATTGGATCTTTACCATCCTACTTGCAGGATTCATGCTCTTCTCAGGAATAATGGAACTTAGTAATGGTGAAAGTGCACAACTTGCATTAACTTCATTAGGATATCCAATCTACCTTAATTTCATTATTGGTATCGCAAAAGTTTTAGGAGCAATTGCTATACTTCAAAACAAATACAAAACAGTAAAAGAATGGGCATATGCTGGATTTTCTATTGATTTCATTGGCGCCTGGTTATCCATTATTTTTAGTGGAGGATCAATCATCCAATCTTTTTTCATGATACCTTTCTTAGTTATTTTAGCTGTTTCATACACATTCTGGAAAAAAAGAGAAAAGAAGAATTAATGTGTAAACAAAGCGACAGTTTCTTGCACTTCTTGAGCAATACCTGCAATACAATCTAGTTTTTGCACTTCTAAAGCATCAACCCAAGTATAATCCGTAAAAGCACCCTTTTCCAAAACAACGTCACCAGATTTATATCGAGCAGCAAACTTTGCTAAAACAACAGGGATACCATCCGGACGAATAAAAGCAACACTATTAATGTAATGAAGATCATCATAAATAACAAGCCCTGCTTCTTCTTCTACTTCCCGTAAAAGCAATTTTTCAATGGCATCTTCATAGTCAAGAACATCCCCATTTTTTCGTGTGGGTTTTTCCAAAGGCAAATCATTCCACTCTAATTTTCCGCCAGGCACACAATATTTCCCAGGATGTACTTTTTCTTGCATACTCCGTTTCAAAAGAAGGCATTTTTTATCGGATTCCCTATACACAACAACATTTGCAACAAAATAGAATAATTTATTTTTACTTGCATTATCCAAACTAATTTCTTGTGCAGGCATAGGAAAAAGAAAGAAAAGAGCCTTTTATAGATTGCTGTGAAGTTTTATATAGATTAAGACTATTTCTATAAATATGGCTCAAGAACACTCTGTAGGTATTATTCTCTTCAATAAAGAGCAATATCTTCTTCTCAGATATGCCTCAGGGCATTGGGGTTACGTAAAAGGAAATGTAGAAGGAAAAGAAGAAGCAGAAGAAACTGCTCGTAGAGAACTCAAAGAAGAGACAGGTATAACAACTGTCTTTTTTGTCAAAGGTTTCTTAGAATCTGAAGAATATTTCTATAAAAAAGAAGGAAAAACAGTGCATAAGCGCGTAGAATATTTTTTAGGAGAAACACAAGAAACAGAAGTAACACTTTCTAAAGAGCATAAAGATTTTGCGTGGCTTTCCTACCAAGAAGCAATAAACCGTTTAAGTTTTGCTGCAGGAAAAGAACTGCTCAGGAAAGCAGAAGAATTTAAGAGATATCACTAGAACTAAAAATCTTTCAAGAATTCTGAAAATCTTTCCATTTTTAGGCATAAAGTTTTATGAACAGAAATTTCTTAGACAACAATAAGCGCTGGAGTATGCCTAACGGTAAGGCAATTGTCTCAAAACCCTTTAGCTTTGTGGGGCTAAAGGGATGAGGAAACCATGATCGCCCACAGCGATGTCAGGGTTCGATTCCCTGCTCCAGCGCTATAAAAACAGAGAATAATATAAATCTTTCGACTAAGCTAATTTCGTACCATTAGGCACTTTTCTTTCAGGCATAGAAAGAACAACTTCTCCAGTAGGAAGATAAAAGCCTGTAGTAAGAACTTCAGAAGTAAAAGGCCCTATTTTCTTAGGAGGGAAACCGCAAACACAAATCACTTGGCTATGCAACAAATCCACTTTAGAATATAAATGGGTAATTTGTGCGCTAGAATTTTTTATACCAAGTTCCCCAAGATCAATACGAAGTTTATAGGCAGGTTTTTTGGCTTCAGGAAAATCTTCAACAGAAATAATCGTTCCTACACGAATGTCACATTTCTCAAAGTCTTCCCAAGTAATCATTTTCGCACGACAATCTCCATAACATCTCTATGCTTGAGCACATGTTCCTTCCCTACCGTTCTTTTCGTATGTACATCAATGGCACGAATAAACGCATTTCCTATATCTGTATGAAGTCGAAATGCAAAATCCAGTGCAGTAGAACCATCCTTCATAAGGAAACAATCTGGCAAGACATTTCCATCCTTATCTTCTAGTTTATTTGCACCACCAGGAAAAATAGCAATATACTTTAAAGTGTCAAACACAATACTATCTAAAACTTTTTGTACCCCTGTATTTCCATATTGCTGCAAAATATTTGTATCAATAAACCCTAAGGCATTCTTTTGCACATCACTCACAGCACCAAGATATGCAAAATCTCCAGTACCAGGAACATAATGAATCAGTCCTTTCTTAGCTGCACCCTTCAATGCGAGTTCAGATTCAGCAGAGCAAGCAATAATGACTTTCCCAGGAAAACGTTCTTGTAACCTCTTTAAATTTTCCTGAGCAATAGCAACATCAGCTTTATTTCCAGCAATAATCATAGGTTTGGTGATTTCTCGTAGACGTGAAGCTAAAGCTCGAAGATCCTCTGCGGTCCAAGACTCAATAATCTCAGAAAATTTCAAATCTTTCACTACTTCCTTTGCAATATCCTCAGTAACACGCAGTCCAGAAAGTTGTTTTGCAATCGCCTTGTAAATATTTGCATTCTCCTGTTTTACTTGGCGTGCAAACTTATCCCAACCTTTATTCAATAAACGCAAATACCACAGATCTAGTTCTTCTTCTAAAAAAAGAACATCAGCTATAGGATCATAACTTCCCGCTGTTACAGGCTCTCCCTTTTCATTCGTACTTCCAGAAAGATCAATCACATGAATAAGTGCATCTGCTTGGTTAAGGTCATCTAAGAATGCATTCCCCATTCCTAATCCTTCACTTGCACCAGGAACCAATCCTGCAACATCTAAAAGATCAACTGGAAGGAATCTTTTGTGATCCACACAATAGCCTGTTCGTGGATTGCACTGTGTCTGAAAATCACTATCTACACAATCTATGCGAACATGTCCTACAGCATGGTTTGGTTTTATTGTGGTAAATGGATAATTAGCTATCTCAACCTCTGCCAAAGTCACTGCTTTAAAAAATGTTGATTTACCTGTACTTGGTTTTCCTACGACGCCAATGAGCATAAGAAAAAGGCATTTTCAGAACTTTATATAGTTAACCATAACCTATTTAAATCGTTAAAAAACCATTTCCCTGGGCCCATAGCTTAGCTTGGTGGAGCGCCGGTCTTATATGACATACTTTCACTTTGGGAGTATGCTGAAGTCAGCCGGAGGACGCGAGTTCAAATCTCACTGGGCCCACTTTTTCCTATGGAAACCTACATCAAAGAATTCTTAGAAGAAAACCATATTCCTTATACCTTATACACCCATCCAGCAGTGTTTACCTGTGAACAAGCAGATAGGCATTGTAAACACGTTCCTGGTACTGCAACAAAAAATCTCTTTCTTAAAGAAGACAAAGGCACGCAGCTATTTTTAGTTATCCTACCTACAAGTAAGAAACTCAACATGAACACTCTTACTCCTCTTCTTCAGGTAAAAAAACTCAAATTTGCAAGTGAAACCCAGCTTAAAGAAATACTGGGTTTAACACCAGGATCAGTGTCTATTCTTGGACTCATAAACGATAAAGAAAAGAAAATCCAACTCATTATTGATAAAGAGCTCTGGGATGCAGAAACACTTATAAATTGTCATCCAAACATCAACACAGAGTCTCTTGTATTTAAACAACAAGATTTTCACAAACTTGCAAAGATTCTCTGTAAGAATATAATCATTTCTAGGATGGAATAAAACAGACTATGAAAAAATAGATTTAAATAATGAATTATCTTCTAGCTAAAACGGAGCTAAGAATAATGACAACAAAAGCCACCACCACTAGTGCCCTACATAAATTACCAAAGGATATAGAAAAAGCTCTAATGGCACTTCCAGAGAGTATCAATAGATGGAATAGTCTTACACCTATCGCACGTAACGAGTGGATCTGTTGGACTACTATTGTCAAAAAAGCAGAAACGAGAAAAGAACATATAGATCGTTTATGTGCAGATCTTCTCAAAGGAAAAAAGAGACCCTGCTGTTGGCCTGGTTGTCCTCATCGCAAACCAAACGCAAAGAAATGGTTTAAATAATTCACAAAGGATTATTTCTTTTTCTTTGTTTCTTCTATATATTCATTAAATTTCCTATCATCTTTCTGTCGTAATTTCAAGGCAACAAGAACAATTAAAGCAAGGAGCATCACCATAAGGACTACACCAATAATATAAACCCCATTTCCATTACTTTCTTCAGTAAGAGTATCTCCTTCATAGACAAGAGCGTATTCATCAGTACTTTGATTTTCTAAAACATTTCCTTCTAGATTCTCCGTTGTATTGACAAAGGCAACAACAGTAACAGAAAGAGAAATATTATTTGTATAATTTTCATTCTCTAAAATAAGTAAGCCTTCATATGTTCCAACACGAGAGCTATTTTCTCGATTAAACCAAATTCTTTGGGAATAGATTTCTCCAGCAATCAAAGAAATATTTGTCTGGTTTAAGCTAAGAATCAAGCCTAAATCTCCAGTAAGACGATAGTGCAAAGAAGAAAGAGTATCATTACCAATATTTTGTACTTTCAAATCACCATACACAGATTGACTTTCATTCAACGTAACCGTCACAGCTGGATTACTCACAAGAAAAACAAAAGGAAGATCTTCTTTAGAAACAACGACAGTTTCATTTGTACTAACAGTAACATTTGCCTCAACTGTTTCATTGACAACCGTTTCATTTTCTTCTTCTACATATCCAGGAAAGATCACAGGCACAGTATAGCTTTGATTTCCATAGCTCAGAAGAAGAGACATATCTTCACTCACATCTGAATAGGCATAATCCACATAAACACTTTTTGTCATAGAGCTACTCACGCTCACACTAGACTTTCTAGGTCGTAAAACGGAGTCAGAGACTTGTACAAGCATGCTCGTTCCATCACTAGGAGCAGAAACATCTACAGAAAAACTCGTGGAACCAGAATTCAGAATAATAATGCCTGGTTTAATACGAAGCACAGGACTTCCTTGGATAACAGTAAAAGTATCTTGTAAGCTACCAACACTAAGAGTATACTCCCCAGTGGATATAGTAGTGGGGAGATTAAAATAAAGCAATGTAAAGCCCTCTCTATACTCACTAAACAAAGGACTAATACTTATAATAGTACCATTTCCATCAACCAAGGAAATACTCCCACTACTCACGCTCTGTCCTTCTACAGTAGCCTGCACAGTTTCACCAACCTGGTACATATCATCAAATACAGTTAAAGAAGCTGCAGAAGCAAAAGGCAGAAGCAAAAGAAAACTACAAAGGAAAAGAGATACTTTCATGATCTAAAAAGGACGTTTTGGTTGCTGAGGTGGAGCACCAAAAGGAGACCTTTGTTGAGGAGCTTGTTGCGGAGCGAGCTTACTCGTAAAAGGATTATATGATGATGATGACTGAGTAAACCCAGAAGATCCTTTTCCTCCTTTTTTGAATTTACTTAAGATAGTATCTAGCATTCCTTTCTTGTATGCAAAGTATCCTCCAACACCAAGGCCTATAAAGACCAAGAAGAGAACAACATACAAGATCCAGCTACTTCCTCCATCTGAACTTGTACTAGTCGTTGTAGAGGAAGTATCACTACTATCATCAGAAGAACTTGTATCTTCACCACCACAATCTTCTGCACAATAATACTCATCACCAGAGCTAGAATCAGTTTCTATATCATCACAAATACCATCTCCACAACTACAATCACTAGGACAGTTATAGACATTTTCATTATATCCAGCACTATAATCACAACAACTCTTTCCAGAAGTACAGTATTGACCATAATCACAATCACTTGCAACACAGCCATCATCTAAACAGACTTCACCAGTATCACAATCTGCATCGGTCTGACATGCCCCTGTGCTTAGGCTATAACTACAAGAACCAGCATCACAAGAATAATCAGAGCCATATAATAATTCACAATCAGCATTGGTTTCACATTCAGAACTAGAGTCTATACCATCATCAGTACCTGTAGAAATCCCCGGAGTAACAGATTCATCCTGGAATGCTGCATACAAAACCATTGCAGTCGTTTGCACACTGCCACCCCAGTCCCCATCTGTACTCTGTTCTTCTCGCAAATAAGATTTTGCATCTTCAATATTTGTAGAATATGTCGTTGTATCACTCAAAGCAAGAATAGCTAAAGCAGTAGTATAAGAATCTCTATCAAAACTCCCATCACTCTTTTGTAAAGAAGCAAGGGTATCTAAGTAACTTGTATCCTTGGTAACAAGGTACATTAGTGCTACTCTACTAGGATTCGTATCATCATAATTTTCTTTTAAATAAACTAAAGTATTAATGGTGCTTCCTAACTTACCCAAGGCCCAATTACTATCAAGAGTACTAT
>JAHFJQ010000104.1 GCA_023245755.1 archaeon
TGTCTTTAAGCATTTGAAACTGCACTCCTGTTGGTCTGTTCCATGCTTCCGCAGGAAAATGTGTTATTGCGCTTAAAGGCCCAAGAATAAGATCATCTAGGTCGTAGGGATTTGCAGCTCGTTTCAAACCATCTTCTATTCCCGTTTGTGCTCTATCGTATGAAGGATTTTTCATAGTATTTGTGTCAATTTTAGTCTATATAAATCTTTCTATTGTCGTCCCTAATTAGGGAAGTCAATCTTTTGGTGGAATAGGGGTAGAACAACGAAGTGATGGAGTATATCTGAAAGTGCAATACATATTCCTAAGTCCAAAAGGGTTACTGGTACTCCCCCAAGGATGAAATCTGGAAAGAGTTGTATAGAGTAGAATGCTCCAATTATTGTGAGAAGTATTCCAACATACATATGGTGAATTCGCAAGGGGAGTTTGCATTTGTGCTGGATGGTTTTACTATGGAAATCAAAACCAAAGCGAAGAATATATGTAACTATCTCTATGAAGCAGGCAGTCCATATAATAAAGGGAAGGTTCACAGGCAGTACCTATATAAAGGAATTTATATACTTATCTTTGTGGCAGGCATTTTCCCTACAAGAGATTTTAAGGATGTGACGAGAATAGATCTTTCTTTGTTTATGGGGAAAGAACTCATTCTTTTTGATATTGATAACACTCTCTTTTATCCTGAGAGTACAAAGATACGCAAGGATATTCTTGCTTGGGTACAGAAAGTCAAGAAAAAACATCGTTGTGTTTGTGTGTCGAATAGTTTTAGCATACAGAAGAGAAAAGATGCTATAGAAAAAATCTTAGGAATTTCTGTGTTTGTATCTCCCTACAAGAAACCTTCTCGAAAATTATTTACGGCCTTACAAAAGACGTATCCTTATCCTGGAGAAAAAATGGTGATTGTGGGGGACATGCGTTTTACCGATATTCTCTTTGGGAACAAGAACAAGATGATGACCCTTCTTGTTTCTCCATTAGCACCAGAGGTTCTTTTTACCTTGAAAGTGAGCCGTATCGTTGAGAATGTTCTTGTTTGGATGTTAAGATTGTTTTGAAAATAGGTTTGTTACATAATTTCTACAAACTCTTTTTTGACTTGTGCTAGTGTTGCCGGGTTTATTTTTCCTAGGCTTTTGAGAACCATCGTTTGTTCAATAGTAAATAACTTATCCACTTTGATTCTACTTTCTTTCCCTATCCTTCCTTCACATAAACTTTCTTCTGTAATACAAACTGAAGAGGGTGTATTTTTAAGATTTGAAGTAATCCCACAGGTGATTATGTCTATTGTGTTTTGATTATATTTCTCTTTTGAAAGAATGAGTACAGGACGTTTCTTTGTCCCACTGAGATCAGAGAATGGAAATGGTACAAGTACAATCTCTCCTTGTTCATACAGTGTCCCAGAATTCATCTTCTTTATTCTCCCATAGTTTTTTTGCCACTTTTTCAGATAATTTCAGCAGAGGTTTAAACTCAGAATCTTTTACTTTTTTCAGGACTATCATTCTTCCTTCTTGGACCATAAGCACCTGATCTCCCTTGTTAATGTGACAAGAATTCTGCATGGTTTTAGGAATGGAAATCTGCCCTTTATCCGTTATTTTTACTATCTTTGCTTCCATGCATTGGGTAAGGACTTCCTTACTTATATTCTTTTCTTTTGTGAGCATATGTGTATTAGGTTTCTTTTCTTTAAAAAGCTTTAGCGGAAATTTCTGAAGGATTTTCGGAAACTCTTGTTTCTACACCTTTTTAAAAGAACGACATAATTCTTTGGATAGAGGTGGAGGAGAGAAAAATGACAGAAGAGCTTTACCGATTCGTTTTACGGGAAGATATGCCCCTTGCCTTTCTTCTAAGTGATGTGATACCAGAGATTCCTGCAACACTGGATTATCTTCTAAGATTCTCTGGAAGGACTTTTACTTTCAAAGATTTTGCATCTGAAACTGGAAAAAGCTATAGAAGCTACCTTTCAGAGAGAGGTTTAGGCAATGGGGTAGATATTGATGTGGCGATGGGGATTACCGTTTTTGATAAAGATGATACTGTAGGTGTCTATGTGAGTGGACCACGAGGTGAATGTCATTTTGGAAGACTTGAAAAAGTTGTCCAATCAGAAGTCTTATAAATTCTTCTTCCCTTTCTTTATTGTATGCTCAAAGAAGGAATGCAAGCGCCGGATTTTTCTCTCCTGGATGCAAGTGGAAAGACACATGCGCTTTCTCAGTACAAAGGAAAGAAAATCATTATTTATTTTTATCCTCGTGATGATACTCCCGGATGTACACAGGAGGCTTGTGACTTTCGAGATAGCTATGCGACTGTTACGAAAAAGAAAGCAGTTGTTTTTGGGGTAAGTGCAGATGATGCAAAATCTCATAGTTCTTTTGTTATCAAGTATGGTTTACCCTTCGTTCTTCTTTCGGATCCAGAGAAGAAAATGATTCAGGCATATGGTGCATGGGGTGAGAGAAGTATGTATGGGCGAAAATTCATGGGAATTGTTCGTTCTACTTTTGTTATCGATGAAAAGGGAAAGATTGTAAAAATATTCTCCCCGGTAAAAGTGCCCGGGCATGTAGCAGAGGTTCTTTCTTTACTGTAAACTTCTTATTTTACTTTTTAGATCTTTCAGTTTTTCTTCTGTTAATACCCCTGTTTGCATGTGTACACAGATACCGCTTTCATCGAGAAGATAATAGGTGGGAAAAACGAGTGTAGCTCTTGTTACTTCAAGCGTTGTTTGATTTAATTCTTGAAGACTTGTTTTGGGTAGGAGCATATTTTCTGATCTTTGTTTTTGTGCTTCCTTTATTTTTTCTACGCTTGCCCTTGCTTTTTCTACATCTTGCCCTGCCATATCGTATAGACCTAGAATGGCTACTGTCTCTTCTAAGGTATTGAGTGTGGGCATGTCTTTCATGCAAGGTGAACAATATGCACCCCATGCGTGCAAAAGAAGAGGTTTTTTGCGTAAATAGGAGGAGAGATGTGTATTTATTCCCTGTTCTGTATAGCCTTCAAGATTGGGGAAAGGAAAATCAATGCCATATGCTTTTTTAGGAAAGAAGAGAGAGGAGACGATAAGAGCTTCTAAAAATCTTCTTCGCGAGAGTTGCATATTTTTGAAAAATTATATTAGAGTATATAAATGTTGCTTGATAAAGTTTAAAAAGCTTCAATTTTGAAAAAGTCTCTATGGCAATTCAAGAATTTGAATCTCAAGT
>JAHFJQ010000105.1 GCA_023245755.1 archaeon
GAATGTTTTGCAACCAAGATATTAAGGTCTCTAAGATTGATAGATTTATATGTCGTAGCTTCAGGAACAACAAATCCATGTTTTCCAAAGTAACTATTTCCATACAAATTGATAATAGTTGGCTTCTTGGTATCAGCTCGTTTTCCTGTACCTGCCATTCCTTTTCCACCATGAGAACCTTTTCCTCTGTGCTTTTTCTTACTACCCCAACCATGGGATTTATAGCCTCGAAAGCCCTTGTTCTTTTTCTTAGGTGTACTTCGTTTCATTTTAGAGCATCCTTCGTATAAGATCATTGATTTTATCTTTTCTATATCCTAAAGATCCACCCATACTAAATGGTTTTTTGATTCCACCACGTTCAAATCCTTTACTTGGTGGTGTTAATCTAAAGTATGGTTTTAATCCTGGAATATCTTTAAGTCTTTTCTTGAAGCCAAAAAAATCTTCAATAAAAGTTTTTGAATCTGTTTTCAAGTGTTCTTTCAAATATTCTTCAGTAAGAGGCTTATTTCCAGCAACACGTGCTCTTTTTGTAAAGAGGATAGTAAATGTTTCTTGGTCAATTTCTCCCCAAGTAATATAATCTTTTGCTCTTTGGATCATTCCAAGAAACTGAGGAGTATTAGGAACAATAACACAACCATTTTGCTTATACAAACGCATCATATCAAGAGTATCATTTACTTTTATTTTAACTCCTGTTCTTCCTCGAATACGTATGATAGCAATGTTCTTATTCATTCCTTCCTCCAACAATTCCTAATTGTTTGATTTGTTTATCTTTAACTTTGACTCGTGTAAGTTGTTTAAGTGCGTCAAAGCACGCATACATAACATTCAATTTTGTTCGTGTTTGTCCTCGAGCTTTTCCGTAGACATCATTGATTCCAGCATATCGCAAAATCTTCTGTGCTTCTCTTTCGGTACAAAGTTTTGTACCTTTTGGAGCGGGCATAAGTTTAAACAATGCTGAACTACATTTTCCATCAACGGTAAAAGGAATAGAGTGTGCTTGACTGCAACCACATTCCCATGATCCACATCCTCGTTTTATTTTAATGATATTGAGTTTTGCTTTTCTTGTTGCTTTTTCTCTTGCAGGAACAGTTTCTTTTGCTTTTCCAAATCCCATTCCCACATATCCATTTCCATTTCCACAAATAGCAACAGTAGCAAAGGAAGGTTTGTTTCCTTCTTTTGATTTTTTCTGAGTTTGTCTCCAGATACTTCTCTTTCCTCCTCCAAACTTCCCTTTAGACTGTCCTACTTCAAGCAGATCTACTTGTAATCCTGGAAGGAGCATATCAACAATTTGTGTTTCAAGGATAGGGAGTCCTCTGTCAAGGATTTGATCAATATTAGTGATATCACCATTCTTTACTTTTTTTCCTAATTCGGTTTTAGGTTTCCAAGCTTCTTTATCAAAGCCTTTATCTTTTACAATTCCGCTTTCGTTATTATCTTCTTTAAAACGTCTTTTCTTCCTTTCTGCCATTTATTTCACCTTTTGGATATTTGCCTTCACTGTAATAAACTGTTTAGCAATATCCTCCGAGATATGTTTTCCTTGAACTCTATCTTCTTTAGGGAAGATTTTAGGATCGTGAGGGATTTTCATTCCTGAATCAGTAAGTCCTTTCAAAACGCTAAAGGTAACTGTTCCTTGTCGTGTAAGATAAAGACCTTGATCAAGGATTGCTTCGCTGATTTTTTTCTGCTGTGCTTTCATACCAAAAAGATATCCAACAAGATATCCTGCAGGAGTATTTTTTCCATATCCTGTCCATCCATATTTTTTAAGTTCTTGGGTGGTAACGGAAAAAAGAGTTTTATCTCCATCTGGATGGTACTCAATAGCTTGAACAGTAATGTTCTTTAAGGATTTTCGAACAACAATACGAAGCTTTTTGGATTTAAGTAATTCTAAACGCTTCTTATAATTCGTTTTTCCTTGAAGTTTTCTTTTGAATGGTAAAAATTTCCTTGTTTTCATTTTTTAGGAGCCTTCTCTTGAAATAATTTGTGTTCTGTTAAATAAAGTTTAATGTGTCTTTGATTTCTAAAGTATCCACCTTTAATTTTTGAATATAAATCTCTATATGTTTGAACGCTAACAAGCCCTTTTAATTTCAATTCCTTTGCTAAGCTTCTTTGGGAACGAACAAGGTTCATCCATGCAGTTTTCTTATCTAAACGAGCATGTGCGCTTCCTTTTCTTGTACCTGCACCTTGTTGTCTCCCCTTTCTTCTTTGAGTAAGTCTTTTTCGTGCACGAACACGAGATTTTCCAAGCATAGGTTTGCTTTGGATGACTCTTTTTCGAATAAGATTACGAATATCTGCTTTAGTGATAGCTTCTTTAATCTCAGAGAGGTGTTCTGCATCCAGCCATACTTTGCTCTTTCCAACGCCGAGCATTTTTGCACTAATTGCTTTCTGGTTTCCTAGTTTCATTGTTTTTTCTCCAAGACCTTGATTTTATCGCTTTTGTCCCCTTTTTTCGTTTCTTCTTTCACTTCAGGAGATGCAGCTTCTTCTTTTTTCTCGCTCTCCTTATTATCTTTTGCCTTTTTCAAACTTTCTTCCTTCTTTTTCTTCTGGTCAATAGTTTGTTTTTTCTTTGATTTTCGTGCAATAAGATCAGCTTGAACTTTTTGTGTAAAAGCTCCAGGATCTTTTATTTGAGCAATAGGATATTTTTTATCGGAACAGATTTTGATAAGTTCCATTTTTTTTCGAAGTCCAATTTGACCAAAAACAACAATTTGTGTTTTAGAGTCAAATCCTTCAAGGTTTTTTGCATTGGTAACGTATACTTCTCGAAGTCCTTGTCTTGTAAGGCCTCGTACTGCTCGAGGTGATGCATACCCTGGTGAAGGAGATTTTCTTCTTCCTCGCAAGTGTATCCTCATCTTAGAGTGCATTCCCTTAGGTTTTCTCCATTTCTTTTCAAGACTCTTATTTCTTGTAGCGTCCTGTCTCAAGAAAGTAGGTTTATGCTTCTTGGTAAGCTTTCTCTGTTGAAGTAATCGTGCATCTGCCATTGTATTTAGCCTCTACTCTTTTTGGTGATCCAGAGCCCATCTTGGAATACTCTACGATCTCTATTTGTTATTCTCGTACTCTGTTCAAAGTTTGCTGCAATTTGTCCTGCAGTTTCTTTATCTGGAGAGGTAATCGTGATAAGATCCCCATCAATTTTCACATCCGCGTTTTCAAGGATATCT
>JAHFJQ010000106.1:0-2376 GCA_023245755.1 archaeon
ATTATCAAAAACTTATGGAGCTTGCTGACTACAAGAAGTTCCTGTCTAAAAATAAAGAAACGATTATCAAACTCAATCTTTCTTGGAGTTTGTATTATCCTGCATGTTCCACGCAACCTTGGCAATTAGAGGGTATTTTGAAAACACTCACTGAAAATGGCTACAAAGGTATTCATCCTATGGAGAATGAGACTGTAGTGACGGATGTGTGGAAAGGTGCAAAGCTCAATAAATGGCTCCCCGTCATTAAGAAATATGGTTTAACCTATGAACCTTTAACGCACGTAAAATGGGTTGCGTATAAACCTAAGGCAGAAATGCTTGCACTAGATGAAATTTTTCCCCATGGCAATTATATTCCAGAATGTTTTATTGGAAAGAATGTTGTGCATCCGCCAACGATAAAAACACATGGACATACGATGATGACTGGGGCAATGAAGAATGCCTTTGGTGGACTGATTACCAAGAAAAGACATCATTGTCATAAAAAGATTCATGAAGTGCTTGTTGATCTTTTAGCCATACAGAAAGAAATTCACCCAGGAATTTTTGCAGTGATGGATGGTACTGTTGCAGGGGATGGTGCGGGACCACGGACGATGATTCCTAAAGTGAAGGATTATATTTTAGCATCAGGAGATCAAGTTGCTATTGATGCAATTTCTGCGAAGATGATGGGCTATGATCCGATGAAAATTAAATTTATTAAACTAGCACATGATCGAGGCCTGGGGTGTGGAGATGTGGATCAGATAGAGATTGTTGGAGAAGATATATCAAGGGTTAATTTTCATTTTTCTACGAATAAGAGTCCGGTTATTTTCTGGGATCAAATGCTACGAAAAGGGCCTCTTTCTTTTGTTGAACCGATGCTGTTTCATACGGGCCTGTTTAAGGGAGCTATTTTTGGTAGTGCTTTTTATCATGATTATTTGTGGTATAATCTTATAGGGAGAAGTCGTATACGGTCGTTCAAGAAGACATCTTGGGGAAGGTTGTGGAAGAGTTATAGATATTGAGCAAGCAGTTGTTTTTCAATAATTTCCGGTAGTTCTAAGCCTTTTCTCTTACACCATATTTCTACTTCGCTCTTATTTTTTGAAGAATTGCATTTATTACAAGCTATAACTAAGTTTTCCTTCATTGTTTTTCCTCCCTTACTTAGAGGTATTATATGGTCTAGAGTAAGCTTTTCTCTACTCTGGCAGTATACACATTCCTTATTTCTTTGGAAGATCTCTTTTATTGTATCCTCTTCAAGTTCTATTTTATCCGATTCTTTTCTCTTTTGATTATGTAGCCAATAACGTTCCTTGTGGTCTTTTTTATAGCAGGTATGACAAATTCTTTCACCATTAATGATAGCACTAGTTTTTCTATATTTTTTGCATCTTCCGCAATCATACTTTGGCTTTCTATAAATATTGAGCCTGTAACAAATTGGGCAATAAGGATTTCCTTCAAAATAACCGTCTATTTTTTTATCTTCTTTACAACTAATGCAAATTTTTGTTGGTTGTATATAGAAATATTTCTTATTACATTCTCTACAAATGTCTTTTTCTTCTTTAATAAGGTCTATAATCTTTATTTTATTACAAATTGTACAAGTTCTTTTTTTTGGTGGACAAAATAGCTTTTTATTACAAACACCACAAATATTCTCTTCATTTATTCTCCTTGATAAAACATTGATTTTATTACACTTTGAACATAACTTTTTTAGTATTTTTTGTGGATAACACTTTGTACAGAGACTTCTCGCTTGATGTTTTCTTAGAGTACTTTTACATTCTACACAGAAAGGGAATTTTATGCCCCATTGACTTGCTGTCATTAGACTAGTTCTTCTTTTTCCTTTAATAACTCCTGCGGGGGCTCCTGCCGATTGTCCAGTACCCAAAGCTTTATATATGTTTGAATACCTATAATATTTAGTAAAAATGACACGAGTTGATTATATTCATTTACGGGACTTCTAATTTCAATAGTACTCTTGCAATACAAAACATTTTTAAATCCATTCAAAGGTTTTTATTTTCTAATGAAGGTAGTAGTACAGTGGTTAGTATAGGGGACAAGCTTTGTCAAAAAGCTCCCCAGTGTGGATCCCTTGACCGGAGTTCAAATCTCCGCTACCTTCCTTTTTTTCTTACTGAGGTGAAAACATGGAACTAAGCACAGCAAAAGGAACACGAGACGTGTATCCGGAAGAAGCAATTCTGCTTCAAGACATTCAAGTGACTTTACGAAAGAACTTTGAGCTTTTTGGCTTTAACCCTCTACAGACTCCTACACTGGAACAGTTTGAGACCTTGTCTTCAAAGTATACTGGTGGGGCTGAGATTTTGAAAGAAACTTTTCAGCTTACTG
>JAHFJQ010000106.1:2386-3179 GCA_023245755.1 archaeon
ACTGATCAGGGTGAGAGAAAATTAGGACTGAGATATGATCTTACTGTACCTTTTTCTCGTTTTGTTGCAATGAATCCACAACTGAAAATGCCTTTCAAACGATACCAAATGGGTTCTGTGTTTCGAGATGGGCCTGTTGCGACAAATCGCTTGCGAGAGTTTACTCAATGTGATTGTGATGTTGTTGGTACAAAGAATATTGCTGCGGATGCGGAGTGTGTACAACTCTTCTTACAATCTTTTGCTGATCTAGGATTAGATGTAGAAGTTCGTGTGAATAATCGAAAAATTCTTGATGCAATGATGAGTACTTTGGGTATTTCTGAAGAAAAACGAAGTGGTGTTATTCTTGCTATTGATAAATTGGATAAGAAATCACGAAAGGAAGTAGAAGAAGAAATTTATGAACTGAAAGTAAAGAAAGAAAGTGTTGCGAAGCTGTTTGAGCTTTTGAATTTGAAAGGAAATAATATACAAATACTCGATCAGATTGCTGCTTTTGTTGGAAAAGAGAATGAAGGTGTTAGCGAAATGCGTACCTTACTTTCGTATTGTCCAGAAAAGAATGTTTTTTTTGTCCCTTGCCTTGCACGAGGACTTGCGTATTACACTGGAAGTATTTTTGAAGTGTATGCGCCTGGAACGAGTGTTACTTCAGCAATTGGTTCTGGTGGACGCTATGATAAGATGATTGGAAGTCTTTTAGGAAGTGCGCAAGAGTATCCTGCAGTGGGTTGTTCTTTTGGACTTGATCGAATCATGGCTGCTGTTGCAGAGAAACGAAAACAAAGTG
>JAHFJQ010000107.1 GCA_023245755.1 archaeon
GGTGCCGGATGTGGAAAATCTATTCTTTCTATGCAGTACCTTGTTGAGGGCATACGAAAGTATGATGAGCCTGGAATCTATATTAGCTTTGAGGAGAACCCTGAAAAGATTATACAAGACTTTCTTTCTTTTGGTTGGGATTTAAAGGGCTATGTTGAAAGCAAGAAGTTGGTTATTTTATATTATACTCCTGAACAAGTAGAACGATTTTTAGAATCTGGAGGAGGTATTGTTCGTGATGTTATTGAATCTTTAGGTGTTAAAAGGATGGTTGTAGACTCTCTTACTGCTTTTACTCTTTTATTTGCTACAGAATTAGAAAAAACGAAAGGAATTTTAAAACTTTTTGATTCTATCCATGATTGGGGGGTTACTTCTTTTATGACTTCAGAACAAGAACCAAACCCTACTCTCCATAGATCTACTATTATTGAATTCCAAGTTGATGGTGTTATTCTTTTGTATAATGTGCGTAAAGGAGATATTCGTGAGAGAAGTTTAGAAATCTTTAAAATGCGTGCAACAAAACACTCTGCTAAAATCTTCCCTATGCAGATTACTGATAGCGGTGTGACTATTTATCCTGAAGAGCCCGTATTTTAAAACAAAGTATTTAAACTTCTTTGGGCTTCTTTATTCTTATGAAAAAGGGGCAGGGTGCCACAGAACTTCTTATTATTCTGGGGATAGGGTTAGCAGTACTTCTTATTCTTCTTCAATTTACTTCTACAAGTTTGTTTGGATATAGTTCCAGTTTTCGTGAAAAACAGACTACTGATGCGCTTGTACAATTGAAGAGTGCGGCAGAGTTACTTTATCAACAAGGAGATGGTGCAAAAACAGAAGTGTATATTACTCTTCCTGAAGGAATTAACACCTCAAATGTTTCTGGAAAAACATTACGGTTTTCTTTTTATGATGGAAATACTTTTTATAGAGACCTTTCTTTTAATGTGAGTGGAAATCTTCCTATAAGCTCTGGTGGACATTGGATAGACCTTGAAGCACTTAATGGGTATGTCTATATCTCTACGAATTTAACGAGCCTGGCTTATTGTGGCAATGGTATTTGTGATACTAGCGAGAACTGTGCAGCTGATGTTGGAACGTGTACAGATACTGTTTGTTATAATCCTTCTTGTACGAATGGATGCACACAGGTAGCAATCGTTTCTACAATAGACCCTGGCGAGTGTGATACGACTACCGTTGCAGGTTCTTGTAGTTCTGCACCTTGCAGCTGTAGTAGTTCTTCTGTATGTATTGATTCTCCTGGTAGTGTTACTATTAATCTGATAGAGCCTTTACAGAATACAACAAATACGAGTTCGAAGAGAATTGATTTTTCGTATAATGTTACCAATGTACGAAGTATGAGTAATTGCAGTCTTCTTTTGAACAATGTTATTAATATGACAAGTACAAGTATTCCAAGGAATACTACTTTGAATTTTACTGTAGCATTACGAAATGGCATCTATACTTGGGCAGTGAATTGTACGGATAGTGCAAATACTTTAGCAAGTAGTACTACACGAAACTATTCCCAAAAATATATTTACTATTTGGATCTTTGGCCTTATGATGGGAATTATCCTGTTGCTTTTACTCGATCTTTGAATTACACTGCAAATACTTTTTGGTTGTATGGGGCTAATGATGGTTGGAATTGGAGAAACTGGACGTATATGGGAGCACCTGCAAACCTGAAGAGCTGTGTGCGATTTACGAATAGTACCGTTATTACTGTGAATATTGGTGATGAAAATTGTATTTCTACTGATGATTTAGGACAAGGCTCTGGTGCATATGGTATTGCTTTTTATGTTGATTCGGAAGTATACGAAACTCTTACTACTGGTGGTTTTGCGAATCTTTCTTTTGCATGGAGTTATGAAAGCATGATTAATGAATTGGATAACAATGAAGATGTTTGGATAAAAGCTACTTTAGGAAATGGGAGCTTTTATGCCTATGATGATTTTGAGGCTCGAACATTAGGAACAGGATATAAATATAAAGGAGGCTGGGGATGGCAGAATGATTGGTTTATAGAAGGGGGAGGTGTCGATACTGATCCTGATGAATACACAGGGGTGTATAGTCTTATTCTTGATGCAAGTAATAATACTGTGGATAGACCTGTGAATCTTTCTATGACTTCCCATCCTTTCATAGAATTTTATGCAAAAGCAACGGGCCTAGAAAGTGATGACCATGCATATTTTCGAGTAAGTAATAATGATAGTACTTGGTATGTTCTTCAGAATTGGACAGATGGAGATGATGATGATACTTGGAGGAGATATAGGTATGATTTGAGAAATTACTATTTTAACTCTAGCCAGTTCTGGGTTCAATTTAGAACGCCTGATTTTGAGAATGGTAATGATGAGTTTCGTGTAGATCAAATTTTGATTTATGATGGTAATTATAGCTATCTTGGAAAAAGTTTAGATTCTTCTAATCAAGCTGATGATTGGAATGAACTTTATTGGGTGCAAAATCCAACAACCACTAATGTGACTGGGATAGTTACGTACAATGCAACCTATAACATGACTCCTTCTTTTACTAGTGCAGGATGGTATTATCTTACTTTAGGAGGGCAAGTATATTCGTGGGATACTGGTAATGAAGGAGTAAAGGTTTCTTTTGATAATGTGACCTTGTATGTCCAATGAAACGGGCACAGGCAAGCTTTGATTTTCTTATTCTTTGGGCAATTCTTCTCATTATTTTTGTTATTTTAGTTCAATTTATGGTGGTTGGAAGATATACAAAGAGTATCAATACGCAAACGGAGTTACGTGCTCAAGAACAAGCTGAACATGTTGCCTTTGTGATTAATAGCTTGTATCTTAGTGGTGAAGGAAGTAATCTCACTTTTTTTGTTGATTCTTCTTTGGCAAAAGGTGTTGCTTTTAATTTGACTGTGTATGATGAAGGTTTTGTCGTTGTCGATTATTTGCGTACAGAACAGAGTGTTGCTCTTCTTACTCATGCAGTGAATCAAAGCGTTCTTTCTGCAGGAACGCATGTTGCTTCTTTTCAAAATGGGGTGATTACCTTTGTTTAGGAAAGGCCAGATCTTTTCTGTAGATGTTCTTTTTGCTGTAGGAGTATTTCTTGTACTCTTGCTTCTTTGCCTTTCTCTTTT
>JAHFJQ010000108.1 GCA_023245755.1 archaeon
TACATATACAATGTCTGGATATTCATACATGTACCGGATGAAGAACTTGAAGAAGAACTTGAAGAAGAGCTAGAAGAAGATGAGCTTGAAGATGAACTTGAAGAACTGCTTGAACTTGAAGAAGAACTAGTTACACATCTTATAGAAGATTCGTTAAATATACAACTCCCACTATTTTTGCAACAGAAAAATTCTCCGTATTGGCACCATACGACACCGTCATTGCAAGCTGCATATTGTCCCGATTGACAGGTGGGTGAGGTATAGTATGGCCAATCTGGAGATCCTTGTTGTGGACAAGTACAACATGATAAAAGACCAGAAGAAGAACTTGAAGAAGAACTTGAAGAAGAGCTAGAAGATGACATACCCCCTGAGCTGCTAGAAGAACTTGAAGAAGAAGAGCTAGAAGATGAGCTTGAAGAAGAACTGGAAGAAGATGAGCTTGATGATGAACTTGATGAAGTTGTATTACTTACACAGGTACCATTAGCAATCATTACACCACTTGAACTTAGGCTTATACATTTCGGTACTTTTCCAGTCGGAGTACTTAAACACAGCATAAGTGTAAAACCAACTGGACAAGTAAATGTAAAATTAGGACAACAAACTGCAAAGCCACTTGAACAAGCTGGTGAGCAAGCAGTACCACCAGAAGAAGAACTTGACGATGAACTACTACTTGAAGAAGAACTACTAGATGTAGTAGTATTGCTTACACAAGTACCATTAGCAATCATGACACCGCTTGAACTTAGACTTATACATTTCGGTACTTTTCCAGTTGGAGTACTAACACAAAGCATAAATTGGAAACCAGGCTGACAAGTAAAGGTAGAATCAGGACAACAAGCAGGAATGCCACTGGAGCAAAAAGGAGTGCAACCCCCTTGAGTCTGACAATTAGATGAATTAAAGATATGAAGATTATTTAATGGGGTATTGCATGAAAGAACAATATCATCGACATTATCTTTGTTTATATCAGCCCGAGAGATGTATTCTGGTTTTTCTCCTGTTGTAATATCAACAGAAGGTTGAAAAGTTCCATCCCCATTTCCAAATAGGAAAGAGACTTTATTAGAGGAATAATCAGCAACAACGAAGTCCAAATTACAATCACAATTAAAATAACCAGTTTCAATATCTTCTGGGGAAAGTAAGACCGGGATATCTATTTTTTGAGAAAAGATTGGATTTGTTCCTCCAAGATAAAGAGAGACATTATTTGAATTTCTGTTAGAGACAACAAAGTCAAGCTTTTGATCTTTATTGAAGTCACCTTTAGCAATATAAACAGGCTGGTTGCCAGTATCTAATGATTGATCAGGATTAAAAGTCCCATCTCCATTTCCAAGATAAGTATCAAGCTTATTGCCAAAGTAGTCGCAAGTAGCGAAGTCAGATTTACCATCACTATTAAAGTCATCTGAGATAATTGCAGTTGGCGAAAAACATTGTATGCTATCAATGGGAGTAAGATTTGCATTGCTATCGTTTGTGAAAATAGTAACGTTGTCTGAAAAGAGATTAGCAACAGCAATATCTATTGTACTGTCCCCATTAAAATCAGCTGCAGTTAATTCACTTGGTGAGTTACCGCATGGAAGATTAACAGGTAGTGAATATTGAAGAGGACCATTAGCTTTAAAAAGTGTGAGGGTGTCTGTTTCATAATCAATTGCAAAGATTTCAGGATAATTGTCGTTATTCAGGTCTTGGACAAGGAGGGAATCAGGGATATAGCTGAGAGTAAGGGAGGAGGTATTAGTAAAATTGCTATTAGATGAACCTAAGAAGAGATATATTTTGTTATTTGAATGAGATTGAAGGACCAAGTCAATAAATGAATCATTATTTAAGTCAACCAAGGCATTACAAGCAGGATTACCGACACCTGTTGCAGTAGATGAAGTATGAGAAGAATTGAATAAACCGGAGTTTGAAATTATGTTACATGGATTAAAAGAAGTTCGAGGATTAGAGAAGTTTTGAGCAAGAAATTTGTTGCTGGTTGGTATTTGCTCGTTGCTGGTAGAAATTAAAACATTGCTAATTTGTGGAAAGACAAAGAGATTTTTATAATTAAAATTAAGAGCAGCAAGTGTAGGGAGATTAAAAAGGAGTATAGCGATTATGCTAATGAAGGATTTTAGAAGTTGTATTTTGTTTAATTTATGCATTGCAATTCAGGGTCACAGAAACCACTGAGACACTTACTTTTCTGTGCTTCTGTGATTATGGCCAAATAAAAGCAAAGATTGCAAAAATATATTTTGCAAAAGTGCTTCCAGAAGGCTTTTTAATAAAGCAAAAACCCTAAAAAAGGGTTAGTGCTATGAATAATATGCCCGGATCTTGTGGATCAAAGTATCAGAAGATCAGTGGATTCTTTAAAAGCCAACTTACTTGCAAATATAGGATTTGTCCGATTTATTCAGCCCGCTCCGCCCGCTCTGCAGAGCGAGGCGAGCAAATCCGATCGAAGGAAAAGGATCAGCCGATGAAAGCTCAAGCTTGTCTTGAGCTTATAAAAATAATTAAAAAGATTTAATGAAAAATGAATCAAAAACCAATAAAAATATCAACCAAATGGAGGAGGTTAGTTAAAGTAAAAACAAAGGTTTAATTAACAAATTATCTATCATCTTGGTTGATCACAACAATAATATATGTGATCTACGCAATAATAGAGTTGATTACAATTTTTATAATAGTATGTAGAACCGTCAACAGTGAAATAAGGATAAGGAGCTACACAACAGCTTTGTGCTGGTGGGCATTGTCTGCATAAATTTGTACTGGCTGAAGATGAGCCACTTGATGAGGAACTTGATGAACTGCTTGAAGATGAAGTTGATGAGCTAGATGTAGGACTTTGAGAGCAAATAAGTTTTACAGCATCTATTCCTTCATATAATGGACTTGCAGTCTCAATACTTATGTAAGAGATTAGTTTGTCAGTTGTAGGGAATGTAATTGAGAAGTCTCTATTTAAACAACTTGTTGTATCTTGAATAGTATCGAAACTAATTATAGGATTACTATTAATATCATATAGGGTTACCCTTTTAATTGA
>JAHFJQ010000042.1 GCA_023245755.1 archaeon
GAGGAATCACGGAGTGCTATGGACAGTTTGGATCAGGAAAAAGTGCACTTGCACATCAACTAGCCATTAATGGATTAGATATTAATGAACAAGGTGAACCACAAGCATTTACGATTTGGATTGATTCTGAAAATACCTTCAGACCAGAAAGAGTCAAAGAGATCTGTGAAAATAATAACTATGATCCTATGACTGTTCTGAAAAACATCAAAGTTGTCCGTGCATTTAACTCCGATCACCAAATGATGTGTGCAGAAAAAGTGGAAGATCTCATCAATAAAGAAGGCATCAAAGTGAAACTTGTTATTGTGGATTCTCTCATGACACACTTTCGTTCAGAGTTTATTGGACGAGGAACCCTTGCTGATAGACAACAAAAGATTAACAAGCATATGCACACCTTGATGAAACTCGCAGATAGCTTTAATCTCTGTGTGTATGTCACAAACCAAGTCATGTCAAAACCTGATACCTTCTTTGGAGATCCTACTGCTGCGATTGGTGGGAATATTGTGGGTCACAATAGCCAAACGAGAATTTATCTTCGACGTGGAAAGGCAGACACGAGAGTTGCTAAATTAGTGGACAGCCCTTACCTTGCAGATGGAGAAGCAATCTTTAAAATTTCTGAGAAGGGCATTATTGACGCGAAATAATTTTTTTCTTTTATTGTAGTTACTTAGAAGGAATAACTTTATATATCTCTTTCGCTCCTGAGATTTATGCACAAACTGATTGAAAAGTATAAATCTGCTGAACCCGCTGTTGGAAAGATTCCTAGAGATAAAGCACTTTCTCCTGAAAATCAAGAAAGGATTACGGATTACATGAAAGCCCAGCTTTGTTCAGGAGGAGCATGGGTTGTTGCTATGGCATCTCTTCCTCTTCAAGCGTATACTCTTTCTCATGACCAAGGAGGAAGAATTTCTGAACTCAGCGATTATGTTGGTGTTGGACTTGGAATGATTGGATTTTCTTTGTGGAGTCTTTCTATGAAAAGACTTGTACAGCATGACTTGTCTACAAAAGCCCAAACACCAAAAACAGATGGAATTATACATGGAACTATTCGACATCCAGCATATGCAGGTTTTCGTTTAGGATCCATCGGTTTACTCTGCATTGATCCGTCACTAGAAAACCTTGTTGCAACAGCAGGGGTTTTTCTTGCAACAGAACTTTGTGCACGAGCAGAAGAAGTACAATTAACAGTGGGATATGGAAAAAACTATTACGATTACATGCAAAGAACGAATCGCTTCTTGCCCTAGAACAATTTATAAAAAAAGTTTCTCTTTTTGCATTAATTAGGAAATAATCTTTCTAAAAATGCTGTTCTTTCTCTGTCATTAAGATTTCGTAAGGTGCCAATAGCTCCAGTGCGTGTTAAACTCTCTTCAATACTTTGTAATCGTGGAAAAACTGCAGGTGCAACTTCAACAGTATTTCCTTTTTTTCGAAACCAAAGCTTATCTCTTATATCTAGTGCAAGCTCCGTTACCTGATTTGCTTTTCTCCCTATATAGATTATTCCCAAATTCATTGGATCTCTGCTTTCACTATCATAATCCATTAATGGAACATAGCCGTATAATCCCCCAAGGTATTCTCTTTGTTCTGTTGTTGGAATACCTTGTGCAGTAAGATGCGTTTGCGTAATAGAACGATAAAAAGGTACGATAGTATATTTTGTCATATACAAAAAACTAAAGGAGAGATATATAAGGATATTCTTTAAGAAGGAAGAAATGCCTCCCCGGGATTTGAAGCTCTGGACAGGTGGGACGCCCCCGCGCCAGACTTATAAAAACAATTTTCCCTATTAGAATATGCCTAGACTTAATCCAGAAACCAAAAACAAAGTATTTACTCTTCTTTCTCAAGCTAAAAGTCTTAATTTTATTAGAAGGGAAACTGGTGTGAAAAAAACTACTGCTTATTATTATATGAGAAAAATGCATGGAAGAAAGATAGCTCTTGTAAATATGAACACGACAAATATCTCTAGAAATGCTGAAATTTTAGGTTTCTTTGCTGGAGATGGAAACTATTATTTTGATGCTAAAAACTACTCTTATAGAATAATTTTATCTTTTAATTCCCTTACTGAAAAAAGACTTCAGGAGTACTATACTCACTCTCTTTATCTTCTTACCCATAAAAAAGCATGGATATATACCACTAAAGACCATGAGCTTAGAGTTGAGATGAAGTCTAAAGAACTTTATACCTTTCTTCAAAAATATTTGTATTGGGATAAAAGAACTACTAAAACAAAAAGCGTGCATATTAAAGATATCTCACTCTTGAATAATGAAGTATTTTGTCAAGGATTTTTACGAGGCCTTATTGATTCTGATGGTTGTATTAGTAAAGATCTTAGAGATATTTCCTTTGGTTCTGTTTCTTTTCATCTCGTTCAAGACTTTTTGGTTTGTTTAGACACATTATCAATTTCCCATTCTGATATCCGAGTTAAAAAAGATAATACTGGAAAAGAAGCTGATTTCTTCCTATTAAGATTATACAGACAAGATACCAAAAGATTTCTTAATCTTGTACAACCAGCTAAAATGAAACGGGTGGGCGGAGATTTGAACTCCGGCTAAGGCCTTACTGCTTCTTATCCGCAGGGCCTTGTACTATCCAAGCTATACGACCCACCCAAAGCAAATAGAAGGGAAATCCAAAGCTTTATTAACCTTTTCCGTTTTTTCAGGGTTATGGAAAAAGCGATTCAATGCTCCGCTAGTAAAGTCGAACTTGCAAACTTTAAAGGTTCGGTTATTTTCAAATGCCCTAAATGCGGACAGGCAGACATTATCCGAAGTTATCATTCTCGAGAACTTGGAACACGATATACATGCCCAAAATGTGCTTTTGAAGGTCCAAATTAAACAATGGCAAAAGCAATGCTTGTTGTAAAGATTATGCCTGATAGCACAGATGTTGATCTTGTCTCCTTAGAAGGAAGAGTACGAGATGTTATTCTTGAAATTTATGGAGAAGTAGGCGAAATTCGAAAAGAAGAAGAGCCTATTGGATTTGGTCTTATTGCACTCAAGTTTACCTTTATCATGGATGAAACCATTGGTTCTGATGCTATTGAAGCAGCACTTGCAGAAGTTGATGGTATTGGAAATGCACAAGTTGTTGATTTTAGACGAACTTTGGGATAAATTTTTCTAGTACTTTTTGATATTTTTTATTCATACCCCCTAATCGGAATAGAATTACTTCTTCTACACCCAGCTCTTTACAGATTCTTAGATCCCTTTCTAACATTTCTAAAGATATGCTTGGTTCTGTGCCTAAAATACCATGCGTTAATGTTCCTAAACCAATACGAAGACGTTTTCCAAATTGTTTTTGTGCTTGTTGTATCTGCCTTCGCATAGCATCTTGGCCAAAATTATGCATCGAACTGTAGATCATTTTTATAGGATAATGAGACTTTGTTGTAAAGCCCAGACCAAAAAAATATAATATTCTTTCGGCACACTTTGAAGAAGGGAAATACTCTGCCGTATAGACTTTTTTATGTTGGGAAACAAAAGAGCGGAGATAGTTTCTTGTTCTAAAAAAGAAGGGAAACTCTGTAAAGTAGAGGAGAGGATTTTGATGTGTGGGGAGTTCCGCATCAATCATGACAGGGATGTTTTTTTCTTGCACTTCTTCCAATGCTCTTTTCACTGCTCTTCTTTTTGAAAATGGGGAGAACCAATAGCCTTCTTCTTTGCTCAACAAAGGCCAGTAGATTTTTTCTTTTACATTCTTTGAAGATAGAATAATTTCGTTAAACTCTTTTAGAGAATGTGCAGCTAAGTATACCTTTGTTGGAAAAGAGATATATTTTATCTTTGCAAGATTGTCTTTTGTAGGAAATTCTTCAAAGAAACTTATCTGCATAGCTAACGAAAGGCTTTTAACCTTTTAATAGTTTTTTCTTTCTATGACTTTAACGCAGGAAAAAATTGAACAAATTAGGAATGAGCTAGAAGGACTTTCTGAAGAAGAACAACAAAAAAAGTTTCAAGAAATCATTACTACACTTAGTCCTGAAGAACGAGAACAACTCGTAGGAAGACAACAATGCCCATTCTGTCTTATGGTAAAAGGAGAAATTCCTGTAAAAAAAGTCTATGAAGATGATACTCTCTTAGGAATCCTAGATATTCGACCTGCAAATAAAGGACATGTCCTTCTTTTTCCTAAAGAACACCATAGAGTGATGAGCACAGTTCCAGATCAGGTTATTGGAGAATTATTCAAAGTTGCAAATAAACTTTCTACGGCTATTTTTGAAACTGTTGGAGCACAAGGAACAAATATTTTTGTTGCAAATGGACCTGCAGCAGGACAAACTGCACCACATATGCTGGTGAATATTATCCCCAGATTTGCAAAAGATAATGTCAGTATTGGATGGAATGCACAAACTATTGAGGATAATGAATTAGAAACACTTTCAGAAAATATTCGCAAGAAAACTCCTAGAGAAAAACCAAAAATTGCATTAGAAAAAAAAGAAGAAAAAATTGTCCAGCAAAAAGGAAAAATGGATAGGCTTCCTTAAACAAAAAAATAGAGAGCATAGCTTGCAAGAACCGCAAGAAAAATTGCCGGTACAAAAGGAATCCCTACTTTAATCATCACAAACTCAACTTTTGCTTTCTTTAACTGCTCAATTTGTTTTTTATCTAAACAAGGATGTTTTGCAGAACAGATAAGTTTCTCACCTATATGGACGTCCTTTGCTAACCAATCCCCCTCTGTTAGTTGTGCTACAGGGATTTTCTTTAAGAAATGAAGTTCTTCTACAATTTTGATGAAGATATAGAGATAAAATGTGGCAATTGCAAGTATTGCTGCAGATGCTAGAGCAAGACGAGTGGTAGGATCATCAATAAAAAATAAGAAGATGAAAACCATAAGAGCAATAATAAACAGGGTAAAGCGTATTGTTTTTTTTTCCTGAAGAAGTTCTTTTGCTTTCTTATTTGCTTGTTTCAAACTTTTTACATACAAGACCATGCCCCAGATGAGTGTATATACTGCTCCAATAAAAAGGAGGCTAAAGAAAAATAACAGAGAAAGAGGGAAACCCCATACAAAATCATTTGCGAATACAATACCCAGGCCAGTAAGTAATTTCACGTCTGCTCCACCCATTTGCTTTGTGATGTAGAGTATATACCCAAAAAGGAAAAAGATTGCACCACCAAGCAAGCCGTATACAAAAAATAAAGAGGAAGTATACGCGCTATAGAGCAGACTTATCCCTAAAACACCAAGAATAAAAATGTAACTTAAAGTATCTGGGACTTCTCTAGTTTTTAGATCAAATATTGAAGCTAAAGCTACAAGGATAAAGGTAAAGAGAAATAGAATCATTTCGATAGACATCTAAAAGATATATGTGAGAAGGTTTAAAAGTTTTTTGAAAAATAGAAAAAAGAAAAAGTCCGTTGATAATCAACGGCTTATCTTCTTTTTTTAGTTGCTTTTTTCTTTGCTGCCATGTAATTCACCTCTTTTTTTTATGAGTATGCTCTATTAATAATATTGTATAGTATACTTTGTTTATATACTTTTCTTTTTTTCTTTTTACACCCTTTTGAAGATAAAAAAAATTATTTTGGAAAATTTGCCCTTTTTCGAGAGAAAAAATGTCCATAAGGTATATAAATTGCCTTGCGATTAAAAAAATATGATCTCAGTTATTGGTGCTGGACCGTCGGGAAACTATCTTGCATACTTGCTTGCAAAAAAAAATGAAGATGTACACGTGTATGAAGATCATAAAGAAATTGGAGTGCCCATCCAATGTACAGGAATCATCACGCCTGAGCTGGAGACCATTATTCCGATTAAAAAAAGCTTTCTTACTAACAAAATTAATCAAGCAAAGATTTACTCTCCAAATGGAAATTCTCTTCATGTGAAATTTGCAAAAGAAGATGTTATCGTCAATAGAACAAAATTTGATAGCCATCTTGGAGAAATGGCAAAGAAAGCAGGTGCGACATATCACCTGGGAAAAAGATTTCAAGATAACAAAGGAAAGAAAATGAAGATTGGAGAAGAATTCATTGAAACAGATATCCTTGTTGGCGCAGATGGACCATTTTCTCGAGTAGCAAAATCAAATGATATGTGGTGCGATAGAAAATTTGTTACTGGAAACCAAGTTACTGTTGAAGTTGACTGTGATCCAAAGCTTGTTGAATTCTGGCTAGGTATTGGATTATTTGGATGGCTTGTTCCAGAAAGCGATAGCGTTGCTCGTGTAGGAATTGTTTCCTATGATCAGCCTGACAAATATCTTCAAAAACTGGTTGATCGTCGATGCCCAAAGGCAAAAACTATTAGTAAAGAACCAGGGGCAATACCTATTTATAATCCGAAACAAACATTACAGAAAGACTTTGTGTATCTCATTGGAGATGCTGCAACGCAGGTAAAGGCAACTTCTTATGGGGGAATTGTTCATGGTATGCGGGCAGCAGAAGTGCTTGTTCGAGATATGAAACATTATCAAAAAAACTGTAGAAAGGAAGTAGGGAGAGACTTGTATTTGAGTTTACTGATACGAAAGGCAATGGATAGATTCTCTCAAGAAGAATACAATGACCTTGTAGAAATGTTCAACCAAGAGAAACTCAAGCGGGTTCTTGAAACGAAAAGTAGAGACTATCCTACTAAATTTGTGCTTGATCTTCTTCTGGCACAGCCTCGACTGTTAAAGTTTGGAACAAAAGTCTTATTTTAATGCATACTTAAGGATAGCACCAAGGCCACCAAGACCAAGAAGTTTCTTTCCCGCATCATGTTCTGAAGAGATAATATGCACCTCACCATTACTTCTCTCCACTTCTCTCATCATAGAATCTAAAAAGACATAGTCTCCAGATTCTCTTTTTTGACGAAGGTAGTCATCACTTACAAGAAGAATTTTTACTGCATGAGCCTGCGCAGCTTCTTTTACTTCCTTAAAGCCATAGGCGCAAAGAGAAACTTTTGCTATTTCTTTGAAAAGATCTTCTACAAGCATGGTCTCTCTGACAGTACGATCTAATTTGAGAACAGTCTTTACTTCATCACGCTTAAGAATTTCTTCTATCGCATTTTTCCCAAGAGCATTACAGGTTGCAAGAGTTATTTTTGATGTGAGAGAGTTATGAGATTTTTTTATGACTTTCAGAAGATTTTCTTTCCAGAAAGCAGGACTCCCTATTATAATATGGACAACTTCGTATCGCTTTGCATATTCTTCTACATGCTTTGCAACTTCTTCATAGAATTCTTTGTCCTGCGTATCTGCATAACCTTTCTTTCCCACTTCCCCTTCAAGGTCAGCAAGAATTTTGTAGCCAGAGCCACTAAGAAGAGCAAAGGTTACCTCATCACGGTCTAGTGCAATAATGAGAATTTTTGTTCCTTTATCCTCACACGCTTCGTTAATTTTTTGTAGTAAATATTTTGGCCAAGATTGTTTGATAATCTTTATCACTGTGCCTTCTTCTACTTCAATAGTATGATAGGAGCCGTGAGGAATGTCTTCTGGACCTTGCGTTATTTTGCCAGAAATACGTAAGCCATTAGAAAACTTCTCAAATTCTATTTTTTCTACTTTAATCTTAAGAAAAACAGGCTTCTTTACAATTTTTGTGTTTTGGCCACTATCATCTCCTAGTTTTATCTTTCTTAATGTTCTGCCTTCTACTTCATCAGAAGCTTCAATACAATGAGAAAGGTACCAAAGGTCATCAAGACTATTCACTTCTACTTTTAGTTCTCCTTTATGTAGATCCTGAAATATAATTTTCATAGCTAAAAAATTGAAAAAGCTTAAATATACATAAAGTTATCTGTTGCTTTATGACAGGGAGAGGAAAACGAGGACAAACAGCAGTAGAAGTATCTGTTCTTATATTCCTCATTGCAGTTATTATGGTGGGATACATTGTACTCCTGCCTGAAGAAGATAGAAATGACCTTTTAGGAAGTAGTTCTGATGGAAGTACTTCGGATACGAGCGAGGGTGGATCTGCAGAAACTTTGCTTTCTGAGTCTCCTGGAGATGTTCAATCTGCAAAGAGTAGTACTCAGACAAGGGCGTTAGAGCCTATGAGACTTTACTCTTCTACCGAATCAAACACACAAACCCTATCGTCTTCACTTACTGTTTCTCGAAACATTATTCAAAATAACTATAAGGTTGTCAACTTTGATATTGAAAACTTTGATACCCTTGCTGGAGCACAACTTCTTTTTTTAGTCTCTGATTCCAAAGGAGATATTACTATTCTTTTGAATGATCACCTTATTTATGAAGGAGAACTTACCAGCAATGAACTTCCTTTGGACCTTCCTGTAAGTTACCTTCAAGAAAGTGGAAATGAACTGAAACTTTCCACAAGCCTTACTTGGAATATCTTTTCTCCTAATTATTATCTCTTACAGGATGTCCAACTTATTGAAGATTATACAGTTGCAGATACCACCGCTTCACGAACATTCTCTGTTGAAGATCCCTCTGAAGTAACGGATGCTACATTAACCTACTTTATCACTTGTAATGCTCATGATGAGGGCATATTAAGTATCACTTTGAACTCTCAAGAAGTCTTTAGTGATCAGATCTTCTGTGAGTATCTTAATGAAAGAGAACTCAGTCTTGATACTGATTACTTAAAGACAAGCAATAGCCTTAAGTTTGAAATTACTAAGGGAGATTATAATATTGAAGAAGGAGAAGTTGCGATAAAGACACGAACAAGAGACTACCCAAGCTTCACCTTTGATATTGATTCTGATCTTTATAATGAGATTAGCTCTGGAAGTAAAGA
>JAHFJQ010000109.1 GCA_023245755.1 archaeon
GAAGCAAGTGACGCATACCGAATGCATCCAGAGCATCCTTTCTACAAACATTTGCAAAGAAGTAGCGATCCTTTAGAACAAATGCTTATTCGTCATTGTGAACTCTTTTACGAGAAAAAACAAAGGTACACCTATATGGGTGATCCACTCACAGTCACTTGTGCTTTAGGATATGATTTCGTTCCTTTCCAAGAAAAAAGAATATTTCTCAATAGACAACATCAGTTAGAGGAAGGTGTAGGTGGAAAAGCGATGCGTATAAGTGGCAAAGAGTCGAAAGATCGGATGTTTATGGCCCTTGTAGAGCGAACAATCTGCACAGGCCCATGAGAGAAAAGCTTAAAAGTTCTCTAAAAATAGAAGCAGTATGCAAAACGAAGATTTCTTAAAAGATCTCAACGCTTTTATGCAAAGTAAAGGATTTATTTATGGTCCTTTTCCAGAAATTTATAATGGGGTTTCAGGATTCTATGCATATGGCCCTCTTGGAAAACTTCTCAAAAACAAAGTAGAGAATTCTGTACGTTCTATTTTCTTCAGTAATGGCTTTCGTGAATTAGAATGCCCTACTGTTGTTCCGGATATTGTTTGGCAAGCATCTGGTCACTTAGACACTTTTACTGATCAAACAGTAGAATGTGCAAAATGTAAATCTGTATTTCGTATAGATAAACTTATTGAAGAAGTAACAGGCAAAGAAACAGCCGGTTGGAAGGACAAACAATTTTTAGAAACAATAAAGAAAGAAAAGATTTCTTGTCCTTCTTGTAAGGGAGCATTCAAAGAAGAGGTCAAAGCCTACAGTTTGATGATGAAAACGCTCGTTGCAGGAAAACCTTTTTCTCTTCGTCCTGAAACCGCAACAGTGACCTATCTTCCATTCAAAAGATTAAACGAATATTTTAGAAAGCTCCCCTTTGCTGTTTTCCAAATTGGAAAAGCCTACAGAAATGAGATTTCTCCTCGTCAGCATTTACTTCGTCTACGAGAGTTCACCCAAGCAGAAGCACAGCTCTTTATTGATCCAAAAGAAAAAAACAACTGGACAAAATATGAATCCATTAAGAAAGAAAAGCTTCCGCTTTATACAAGTCATCATCAGGAAAAACAATTAAAAGTGGAATTAATTTCTTTGGATGATGCACTTAAACACAAGCATATCAAATCAAAGGCATATGCATGGTGTCTGCATTTAGCATACAAACAATTCTTAAGCATGGGTATTCCTGCAGAGAGAATTCGTATTCGCCAGCATTTAGATGATGAACGAGCATTTTATGCAGATGATGCATGGGACATTGAAATTAAACTTAACACCTTTGGGTGGACAGAGTGCTGTGGGGTGCACGATCGTACAGACTATGACTTAAAAAAACACGCAGAATTCTCCAAACAATCCTTGGAAGCAGTCCGTGATAATGGAGAAAAATATGTTCCGCATATTTTAGAAATTGCCTTTGGAACAGACCGACCTTGTTTTACCTTAATGGATATGTTCTATGAAAAAAAGGAAGATGGAGAAGGAAAGTCTACGTTTAAGATCCCCTATCATATGGCTCCGATTGATCTTGCAGTCTTTCCTTTACAAAAAAAAGATGGGCTTCCAGAATACGCAGAGAAAGTAAAGGAACTACTGGAAAGAGATTTTATTGTAGACTTTGATGAATCCGGTTCCATTGGAAAGCGATATCTTCGTGCTGCAGAAGCAGGGACTCCTTATGCTCTTACCATTGATTATGATTCCTTAAAGATGAAAGATGTAACGATTCGAGATAGAGATACAGAAAAACAAATTCGTGTATCAGAGAAAGAACTCAAAGAGACACTAAAGAAATTACTTTCTGGTGAGATGAAGTTTCTCTAAAATAGTCTTCCTATAAGGTAGTAACAATGGGAACATTTATAAATTCTAGGCTTTGGCGCTATGTATACGATATGTATAAACTATGGCGCAAAATACCTTTATCCTTACAAAGAAAATTGCAAAACATGGCAAGCAAGCAATCATAGTTATTCCAAAAGTTCTCCAACAGAAACTAAAGCCAAACACGTTAGTACAAATGAAGATTGAAGTACTACAGGAGGAAGAATGAGTGCCTCCGTTTCCCATTATGATCAAGTGAGATCATTGGATGAGCTGATAGGTGAGCTTAAAATTCTTAATGAAAGGGGATACAAAATACTAGAACCTATTGGAGAAGGACAGACGAGAGCTGCATATAAAGTTCTCTACGAAAAAGGCCCAGTACGAAGACTTCGTGTACTAAAACTTCCTAAAACCCAAATTCAGGATCGTTCTGTAACCACTCGTGTAAATCTAAGAGCAGGTGATGTCAATGAAAGAGAAGTGTTAACGCTCAATGAGATTAGAAATCCCCACATTATTGAAATCTATGAAGCTTTTTCTCTTCCTAATGGAGAGACAGCAACAGTAGAAGAATGGTATGATGCACTATCCTTAGAAGATCTTGTACGACTTTCCGGTCCTCTTTCAGAAGATCAATTTAGAAAAGTTTTTTCTCAGGCTATTGATGGATTTCATTTTCTACATGAAAGGGAAGGAATTCTCCATCGAGATATCAAACCTTCAAATATTCTCGTAGGGAGGAGTGATTCTTTTGTAAAAATTACGGATCTTCAAAATGCTGCACGAAGAAGGGATGTGCATGACCGTATGCTTCCTACACGAGGAGGAACTGCATATACTGATCCACGTATTCTTAATAGTTTATTTGAAGAAAGAGAGACTTCTTGTGATATAAGAAGTGAATTTTATGCATTGGGAGCAACAATGTATTTTGCTCTTACTGGAAAAACTCTTTTTGACCGTTCTCTCATTTGCCAGCAAGGAGGAAAGAGAATTCAATTAGGAGAAGAATTTTTAGAGGTTGTTTTAGAAGAAGATGGAGAGGTATTTCTTGGTATTGATCTCACAAAACATGATAAGGATGTAAAAAGAAAAATAAAAGTTCTCCCAAGGAAATATCGAGATTTAATA
>JAHFJQ010000110.1 GCA_023245755.1 archaeon
TACGTTACGAAAAAATATTTCCCTTTAAATATATTCGTATGAAAGAAAGCTTTATAATAAAATAATCCTTCAGGAAAGGAAATGACTCTTGAACTCCAAGTCTATGAACGTATACTTCCTACAAACAAAAGGAGTTACCAACAAAAGATTATTGGCCACATTGTGATACCTGATCAAACAACCCTCTTTAGATTTGGAAAGAATCCTCAAACCAGAGAGTTTATCCCAAGAATAGATAGCTATGCTTTTCTTTCCGAAGAACAAGGAAGATTTGGTGGAGAGAAAAAAACCTATGTGTTTATTCCCAAAGGTTCTAGTGGGATTTCACTACGAAAGGCTTTTCGATTTTGGTTTCTTGATTTTGGTGTAAGAGAAACCATGCTAGATAATAATGAACCAATACAAGTACAGGCAGGAGACCAGTTTGTATCAAGGGACAGAACTGGAAGAAAAGAAGTGGTAATTACAGTAATACAGATATATTAATGTAAAGTTACGTTTTATTATTTTGCGCATATTCATCTAGTTCATCTCTTTTTTCTAGACTATAAGTATAAATTCTATTAACAACTTGTCCTACAACAAGTTCACCAGTTTCTGGATCTAAATCCTCGGTCATTATGCAATAAAAGACACGCATGTCATCGATATACATAATTCCACAATCATGAAAGTATTGGTTATCTCCATCATATCGTACACCATATTTTTGTGCAATAATCACATCACTAGGAATCTGAGCAATCTCATGTATGGGAAATGTTGTATTTGAGAGTAATTCTAAGAGATATTGAGAATTCTCTGCGTCAAGAACAGTGGATAAATATAAACTAGAATACATATTATACATACTAATGGGATTCACCACATTTTCGGTATCTTCATCAGGAAGGCTTTGATCATAATAGCCATAATATTTTTCTAAAAGAAGAACATAGTCATTGGGATCCGTATTCCTCACCAGTACATAAAGTGCAGTATTATCCGATTCTTGAAGCATTTTAGAAAGAAGTAGAGAAACGGGAGCTTCCGTTACATTTTCTTGATAAAAGTTTCCTGAATAGGAGTCTTTGTCTTCTTCAAGAATACTCAAATTTGTATCTAAGCTCAGTTCTCCTCTTTGCACTCTTTCCATAATCATAATTGCAATAGGAAGCTTTCCCATACTTCCAGATAAGTATGTTCTATGCCCATTAATGGACATAGCTGCTCCGTCTCTCATGTTTTCTACATAGATAGACATACTCAGATTATTTTGTTCAATAAAAGTTCTAAACTCTTCTTCAAGAGGGTCGTAATTCATAACTAGATAGCTATTTGGTTGAAGAAGATTTGCATTGATACGAGGAGAGAGTAAAGAATAGTTTACATTTTCAGAAGAAGCATTTGTGCTTTGATCATGATAGAGCATAAACACCCAAAAGAGGAGTCCTAGAATCAAGAGGAGTTCTACAAGAATAATAGTCTTTTTTGCTATTCTCATTTGTGGAAAAATTCAATTTTCCAAGTTAAAAGCTTTTATATTCATGAGTGTATAAACTAAAGTAAGACTGGGTTTTCTTCATCAGTATCCGTAATGCTATGTAACCTTCTTTCTTTAGGGACCATATTTCGAAGAAGATCATTCTTAAGCATACCACAGCCCAAAATATCCTTGTCCTGCTTGAGAAGGACAAAGCCTAAGTTTCCTTGCATGATAATGTCTTCACCTTTCATCCAAAGCTCTGCTTGTGCTTTATTTACGGGAATAATATTTTTATGTGCAGTAAGGAGTTGTGCTCCTTCTACACTTAATCGCAATCCTTCACGTTCTTTTTTCGCAAAATACATGCCAGAATTATTGATACGCAGCCCTTTAGGATCAATCTGTGCAAAGTCTTTACTTAAAGCAAAAATCTTATCTTGAGAATTTTCAAAGAAGAGGACATCAAGCTCTTGGCTAATACCAAACTGTTCTTGTAACTGTTGAAACAGTTCTTTTTTTTGTTTACTATTATAAAATCCTACTCTCTGCATAGAAAAGGAAAGGATGAATATCTTTATTAATGTTAGCTTCTCCAATAAAGTCATGGATAAGGATATAGAGAAGTTTGCTTTGCTTAATGCAGTCAAATTTAAGGGAAAAGCAAACCCTGGGGCGGTTTTAGGCCACTTATTATCTGAAGATCCAAAACTCAAAGAACAAGCCAAAGAACTCTCACAAAAAATTCAGGAAATTATTAAGAAAGTAAATGCCCTTTCTCCTGAAGAGCAAAGAAAGCAACTAGAACAGCTTGCTCCAGAGCTTCTTGAAGAGAAAAAAGAAAAGAAAAAACGTGAACTTCCAGATCTTGCTAATGTCCATGGTACTGTTGTGACAAGAATGCCTCCAGAACCAAGTAAATATCTCCATCTGGGGCATGCAATGTCTTTTCTCATCAATTATATGTATGCAAAGAAGTACAATGGAAAATGTGTGCTTCGTTTGGATGACACAAATCCAGAAAAGGCAAAGAAAGAATATTACGATTCTCTTTATGAAGATTTTCTTTGGTTACGTATTGCTCCAGATAAGACAGTAATCGCTTCTCAGGAGATGGAGACCTTTTACAAATATGCAGAAGTTCTTATGAAAAAAGAACGTGCCTATGTTTGCTTCTGTGATAAAGAAAAAGTGAGTGAATACCGTACTCATGCAAAGATTTGTGAGCATCGAACACAACAGGTACATAAGAATATGGAAGAATGGCAAGCAATGCTTGATCGTAAATATAAGCCTGGAGAAGCAACGCTTCGTTTAATTGGTGAAATAGATAGTGGAAACGCAACGATGCGAGATCCCATATTATTTAGAATGATCAAAGCATCACATACATTAACAAAAGACAAATATTATGTCTGGCCAACCTATGATTTTGAAACCGTTGTTGGGGAAGAAATTACTGGTGTGACTCATATTCTAAGAAGTATTGAATTTGGAACAATG
>JAHFJQ010000111.1 GCA_023245755.1 archaeon
ATTAATCTGAAAGAGGATAAAACTGCTTTACAACGATTAAAAGATGCAGCAGAGAAAGCAAAAATAGAACTCTCTAGTTCCATGACAGCAAGTATTTCTCTTCCCTACATTAGTGCTGGCGCGTCAGGACCTAAACACTTGGAAGTAAATCTTACTCGTGCAAAGTTTAACGATCTGACTAAGCACTTAGTAGAAAGAACGGTACGTCCAGTCAAGCAAGCATTAAAAGATGCAAACCTTGAACCAAAAGATATTGACAAAGTTCTCTTGGTAGGAGGTTCCACACGAACACCTGCAGTACAAGATAAAGTACGAGAACTTCTAGGAAAAGACGGAGATAAATCTGTCAATCCTGATGAAGCAGTAGCTCTTGGTGCATCTATTCAAGGAGGAATCCTTGGTGGAGATGTCAAAGACGTTCTTCTTTTAGATGTCACACCTTTAAGTTTAGGAATTGAAACCCTTGGTGGAGTGTTCACAAAATCTATTGAGCGAAACACAACCATTCCTACAAAGAAGTCTCAAGTGTTTTCAACAGCAGTAGACAATCAACCTGCAGTAACCATTAATGTGCTTCAAGGAGAGCGTGCAATGGCTACGGATAACAAATCCTTAGGCCGCTTCGATCTTGTAGGTATTCCACCTGCACCACGTGGCCTTCCCCAAATTGAAGTAACCTTTGATATCGATGCAAACGGAATTGTCAATGTCTCTGCAAAAGATCTTGGTACAGGCAAAGAACAAAAAATCACCGTGACTGGTGGCTCTGGAATGGACAAAGCAGAAATTGAGCGCTCCATTAAAGAAGCAGAAAGATTTGCCGAGGAAGATCGTAAAAAAGCAGAAGCAGTGGAAGTCAAAAACCATGCAGACACCTTAATTTACTCTTCCGAAAAAATGCTTGCCGAGTATGGGGACAAAGTAGATGCAAACACAAAGGAAAAAATCCAACATGAAATTGATGCACTCAAAGATGCGTTGAATAGTAGTGATACAGAAAGGATGAAAAAACAACTAGAAACCGTAAATAAAGTTGTCCAAGAAATTGGGGTAAAAATGTATCAAGACGCTGCAGCTGCACAAGGCAAAGCAAAAGAAGACGACAATGTGGTCGATGCAGAGTTTGAGAAAGAAGAGCCAAAGCAAGAAGAACCTAAGGCAAGCAAAAAGAAAAAGTAAAGAGTTTTAAACTCTTTTTTATTTTATTTATTTTTACCATGTACTACACAACAAAAAAAAGAACAGCTGGAGTTTATGGAACAGATACCTATAGTGCTTCTTCTCCTATAAGTACATACTCTCCTTCTTCTTCACTGGGTTCAATACCTTTGCAAAAAAAGAACCTGGGCAGTAGCCGTTGCTGTGGTCGTGGTTGTAAACCTTGTGTGGATGATTTGGGGATGTAAAGAATGGCAAAAGATTATTACGAAACGCTTGGTGTACAAAAGAATGCCTCTGAAGAAGAAATAAAAAAAGCATACAAAACGCTCGCAAAAAAATATCATCCTGATCTCAATCCTGGAAATAAAGAGGCAGAACAGAAGTTCAAAGAACTTAATGAAGCATATTCTACTTTAAGTGACACAACAAAAAGAAATAATTTTGATCGTTACGGTTCTGCAGACCAACAACAAGGTTTTGGTCAAGGCTTTGAAGGCTTTGGGGAAGGTGCAGACTTTGGTGATCTCTTTGGATCTTTCTTCGGTGGTGGAACTCGTAAGGGTCGTGATCTCAAATACGAAATGGAACTCACCTTTTTAGAGGCATGCTTTGGAGTAGAAAAGAAAATTTCTGTCACAAAGTTAAGTCGCTGTGAATCCTGTGATGGTCTTGGTGGCACTGGAGAGCAAAAATGTACCTTATGTAAGGGCTCTGGAAGAATACAAAGAAATATGCGAACTCCTTTTGGAACTTTTGCACAAGCATCCACCTGTACCACCTGTATGGGAATGGGAAAGACAGTAAAAACTGTGTGTACAGAGTGTAAAGGGCAAGCTCGTATAAAGAATACAAAAACCGTCACCGTCAAAATTCCTGCAGGTATTAATGATGGCAATACTTTGCGTATGCAAGGAGAAGGGGAAGCAGGCGCAGCAGGGCAGCGTTCTGGAGATCTCTTCGTAGAAGTATATGTCACTCCTCATGATATTTTCGCAAGGAAGGAAGATGATATTCTTATTGAGTTTCCTATTTCTTTTTCTCAAGCAGCACTAGGTGATAGTGTCCAAGTTCCAACCATTCGTGGAGAAGTAAAAATGAAAGTTCCTGCTGGAACACAGTCTGGTACTATGTTACGTTTAAAGAATGAAGGGGTAGAAAATGTCAATGGCCATGGTATGGGAGACCAACTTGTGCGTATCCAGGTAAAAACCCCAGAAAAACTTTCTGCAAAACAAAAAGAACTTCTCGAAAAGCTCGCCTTAGAAAACAAGGAAAAACTTTCTGTGCAAAAAGGCTGGTTTGATAAATTCAAAGAAGATTTTATTGGCATTTAGTAAAGTTTAAATTCTTGAAAGATTTTATGCGCTGGAGCTGGGATTTGAACCCAGACATCTCGTGGGTGAGACCAGGGCTTACTCAGACCTTTAGCCCCACTAAGCTAAAGGTTTTTGAGACCCCTGCCATACCAGATTAGGCTACTCCAGCGTATTCTTCTTCAGAAAAATTGTTTTCATAAAGCTTTACACAAAATTTCCGCAAATATTTCAGAAATCCCGAAGGATTTTCAAGCAGGGAATAAGATAAACCCTCAATATGCCTAGCAGGGTAAAGTTCACAAAAAGATACCTTTAAATATCTGCTATTTTCTAAAAAAACTATGAGTAATGACCTTATCGCAAGAGTGGGAATTTATGCAGCAAATGCAATAAATCCGGCCTATCTTGCAAACCCCGGACTAGGAATTGTTTGTGGAGGAAGCGATCTATTACAGGAAGTTTCTCCTTCATG
>JAHFJQ010000043.1 GCA_023245755.1 archaeon
ACATACGAGTATAATTTGCTGCAATCCATCTCTGAGCAATTTCTTTATCTTCTTCTTTACCTAAATCCAAATTTGTAAGAACATGTACTGCATCAAGCCAGGAAACATCTTTATCATGATCATCATCTACATCGTTTCTCCTATTATGAGGCCTATGTCCGCTTTTTACCCCTTGCAGTGCAAAAGTGTAGAATTGGGCTTCATGCCACTTCTCATCAAGATGTAAAAAAGGCTTTACTTGCTCCCCAGTACTATTTGGTTGATACACTACAGTTGAAGATACGGGAAGGAAATCGTCACTTCTAAATAGCTTGATATAAAATTCCTCTGGGACAAATTCTCTCTCTTGGAGAATCGTTTCTATATTTACTTCTTCATCTTTGCCAGGGTATGCTTGGGAGAACCTCTCTTTCATAGCATCCCAATTATATCCGGCTACTGCTGCAGTGGTCCCTAATAAAGCGCTAAAACACGCAAGTAAGGGATTTACTCTGGGAAGTCTATAATGAAAGGCCATGTTATCATTTTTGCCAAATTCTTACTTTATAAACCCCTCGTTGAACTTTTTTTCATCTTCAGGCGTAAAAGACTTAAAGAAAAAGGTTCTTTTTTGGGCCATGTATGACACACTTGCTCAGGGATATGAAGAGCTCTATGGTGAGGAACAGAGAAAAAAGCTAGAAAAGGTAGCATTTGTCCTTAAAGGTAGGATTTTGGACATAGGTGCAGGAACAGGCATTGTTGCAAGGCACTTCCCTAATGTCGTGTCTTTGGATCCTAGCTTAGAAATGTTGAAACAGGCACCGGGAGAAAAAGTGCTAGGGGTTGCAGAATACCTCCCATTCAAAGCGAAAAGTTTTGACACGGTCGTTTCCCTTACTGCATTACACCATACAGATATTGATCAAGTTATCCGAGAACTTAAAAGGTTAGAAGCGCCAAATATGGCATTTAGTATTCTTAAGAAGAGTCAGAAGTGCCAACAGATTGTTTCTAAACTTAAAGCAGCATTTGAAATGGAACTCTTTGAAGAAGAAAAAGATATCTTACTCATCAAAGAGGCTAAATGCTGATGGCTTTTCTTGTGCAGCCTTTGGTTTTGGCTGAGGATCATTTTTTCCCGTTACATACCCGAGCTTTCCTTCAGACATAAAGACACTTCGTTTACTATCCTTTTGAATTTTCTCTTCTGTTTTCTTGATTTCTTCTAAGGTCCTTTGTTTAAAGTCTTCTAAGCTATGTTGCTTATCTTCAAAGGTAAGATTTGCTCCTTTCTTCTTGGATTTTTCTGCTTCTCTTTTTGGATCGTACAAACGAATCTTTCTTTCTTTATTTTTCCTTGCAGGAATACTTGCCGGGTCTCTTGCTTCTGCTTTCTTTTCTTTTTTTGGGCGAACACGAGAGTAAATAATAAAGGCAAGGATAAAAATTATTATAAGGGCAAGAATGGTGTATGGCCAGCTTAATGCGGTTTTTACTTTTCCATCTGTAATCACAAGCTCACTTTGTTCAGCAGTTCCATAGCCAGTAGGAATAGAAACCGTGTAGGCTCCTGAAGGAAGCTCTTTAGAAAGATCAATGATAATGGTTTCATTTACACCCAAGTTCTTTGTTTTTGTTACAAGATAGTCCTGATCAACGCCAGCTACTTGTATAGAGAAATCCTCTGTGTATTTGACATTTCCTACATTGGTAATGTATAAAGTAGAGCCAACAATAGAATAATCTAATTTTTGGATGGAATTTATAATCAAATTATCTGTAGCAGAGATTACTTCTTGTTGCGTTTCATCATCAAGATAATAACTCTTCACGGTCCATTGTCCTGGTGCAGCAAACTGAGGAATTTTATACGTTATATCATCCTCAGAAGCAATGAGGGTTTGGGAAACAACATTATTGTTACTATCATAGACATCTAAATGTACAGAGTCGGTCATGATATCCCCGGCTTGATCATAGAGAGTTACAACAATGTTTACATTCTCTTCAGGATTTAGTGTTGTATTACTTATACTATTTTGAATACTTGTTGCTAAAGGATCTACTTGAATAGTCATAGTGGAAGAGCCAGAATTTCCATAACTGTCTTGCACATCTACAGTAAGTGTATGTGTGCCAGAAGCAATTGTTGTTGGTATAAGAATATCTTGGGTAAATTTACTATCTGCTAAAGAGGTGCTTACTGTGGTTTCATCAAGACTTATTTCTACAGTTGCAGCATCTACATACCCTTGTAGAAGTGTTCGTACATCACCATAGACATTAAGTACATCTCCTGGGGAGAAACTTTGAGCATTTGTTGATAGGCTTACTTCAAGATCATCAAGAACAGTAAAACTTTCTGCACTATCAAATTGTTGTTCGTTTCCATAACTATCTCGAACAATAAGATTTATTTTATAGGAACCTGCGTTTCCATTTGTAAAAGTAGAACTATAAGTTAATGAACCAGAAGTAACATCGACAAAATCCATGAGATATTCTTCTGTACCTGTCTGGAAATATATTTCTGCTGTACCATCAATAGGTTGACCATTTGTATTTGTAACAGAACCTGTTACAGTAATAGTATCTCCTAACTGAATTTGAGATTTGTCCACAGAGAAAGAACCATCAAGAGATTTTGTAATCTCAAAAGAACCAGATGAAGTTGTTTCTGCAGTTGCTCCATTTACAAGGATGTCTGCTTTGAGTTTACAGGTTCCTAGCATAGAAGAGCTTGCAGTTAAAGTAGGAAGAGACAGATCAGAAAAAGAAAGGCTTTCCTGTGCAGAAATGGTAAAATCAACTGGTTGAAGTCTGTAGGTTTTTGTACCACAGACTAAGGAAATTTGGAGTTGGCCATCTATATCACTTGTTTCTTGTATATACCCTGAAAGGCCTATCTCTTCTCCAATATTATATTGGGTCTTAGTAGGTGCGCTAATACTGACGGTTGCTGAGACTGTGGGAATGAGTAGCAATGCTATACATATAAGAAACAATAAACCTCTTTTCATTTTATTTGCTTATAGCTTCTAAGATATCTAAACTTTACTGTGATTTATCTGTAATTTCTCTCTCTACAAAAAAATTTTCCTCAATGAAATAAAAAAGCAGTAACAGAAGACTTATATATTAGTCACTACTTCAAAGGAGTCATGCCATTTGATCTCACTTCCCCTGCCCTTGGTGGTGATGCATACAGCGTTATTGTGGATTATGTAGATACACATCTGGATGTAGTTCAGCGAGATGAATTTTATACGGATTCAGGAAGAAGCCGTGAAGCATGGCTGAGTATGAAAAGAGGATCTCATGGAGATTATGCTGCTCTCATTGATTCCTTCTATAGGACTATGGGAAGAAGAGACCCAGAACTTCTTTATCCAGTCTATCGAGCTGTGGCTAATGCAAAAGATAGCCCCGTTAGAAATTTAGCAAAGGGATTAGGTAATGCTCCTGCAGTTGTTGAAGCTTCTGCATATATTAGTGCGCTTCTTAATAATGACTCTCGTATTCGTGTACATAACCTTTCTGCTACTGGAGCTACTATTCAACAAACAGTTCTTGGTCCAACAGATCTTTTTTATGCAGAACAAGTGTATGGGGCAATGGGTTATTACAAAGGAATTGCACCCCTCTTTGATCTTGAAGAGATTGGCGCGGAACTTCGTATGCTTTCCATGCCGCTTCACACTTTCTTAGCAAGATATGCGCCAGATTTTGCTTTTGAAAGAGATGATGATGGAAACTATTATTCCGGGGGAAAATTATTTGCAGAAGCAAGACCATATGCACAAACAGAACGAGCAATCCACGGACTGCCTGAAGCTCTTTGGCAAATGAGAGATGGAACATTTTTTCTTGGAAATCCAAAACAACTTACTGGTGAAGAAAGACGTTTAAGACTTGATGAAATTATTATTGTGCAAACAACGCGAGACCTAGAAACTGAAGGAGTTTCTTTTGTTCGTGAAGGAGTTTTCTTTGGAGGCATACACCCTGCACCAACAAATGTCTATGACCTTCGATGGGAAGGAAAAAGTGGATTCCGACAAAGCGCATGGCTTTTTTTATCAGGAATGAGAGCACGACTTTTCGATAGGGGAGAAACTATTGCACATATGGCTCTGCTTGCAGATAAAGAAGCCAATAGAAGAGGAAAAGCAGAAGAAGAAAATAGATCTCTTGTTAGCCAACTTGAAAGACACAGAGAAACCATGGCTGCTGAAACTCTTGCTGCACATCAAATTGCAGAAGAAAGGAGAATATTTGTAGAAAGAATAGAAGCAGAAGTTCATGATTATAAAAATATATATGGTACGGGTTTATCCCTTCGTGTAGATGAGGAAGTCCTTCCTATTTTACGATTAGGAGAACATTTTCTTAGAGGAGAAGAAAAAGAAAGATTATTTGCAAGGGTTGGAGGCGATGTTTCTACTCTAGAATCTCACTACCGAAGAACCATGGCTGGAGAAGATGCTGAAGATATTATTCCTTGTGACTCTTCTATTTTACTCGATGTTTACCAAGACCTTGTAGATATTGCATATACCAGAAGAACAGAAAATCCTTTCTGGTCATGGCTTATCGATACACATAAACCTTCTTTTGATGCCCATAGAGACTTTGCTTCACAAAGCTTTGCTCAATTAGTCCAAACTCTTGGAGGAATACGAAGGACAAACCAAGAAGTTTTACCTGTACAACTTGATACCCTATTAGAAGGAGAGTTGCAACATTGGGAACTGGAAAGAAGAAATGGAGTTATTGATTCAGATATTCAGCCTGTGCAAATTATAGGCCAAGAAAGAGCGTTGCGTATGGCTGCATTCAACTTATTAGATAATGCCGTTCTTGCGGCAAGAAAAGCACCACGACCACGAGTTTCTTTAACTCTAGGTTCAGAGCAAGGATTTGCTGTTCTTAGAGGATTTAACTCTGGACCTGCCGTTGCTCGAGATATTGCAACAATGCTTGGAGTAGCACGAAGAGAGGCTTATTCTACACGACCAGAAGGAAAAGGGGGTGTGGGAACAAAGTTTATTGCAGAGACTGCTCTAGCCCATGGTGGGGGAATCTTCTACGAACCTAGAGAAGAAGGTGGACTGAAATGGGAATTACGACTACCCTTAGCAATTCATTAAAGAAAAATAAATTAAAAATAAAAAATTACGGTCTCCAACGGTTAATCACATTCTTTAATCTATTCCGTGGGTCATCAGAGAGAACATCATTTTCTAAAAATCCAACTAATTGTGTTCCTAATTTTGATGGAACAGCATCTTTTGACCAGAGATACACAGGGAAACGTGGGTCAAAAGTCGTTGCTCTTGGATCAAACCTTACTTTTTCTTCTACACTTGTAAGAAAAGCATATGCATGGGTTACAGAAGAATAGAATGGATCTGCAGATACTATTCCACCAACCTCTGCTAAATCACGCAAACCCGCATCTCGATCTTGAGCTCCATGCATAAGATCAAGAATACAAATAATTCTATCTGCGTTACCTGCTCTAATTAAAGCCCCCATTTCTCTAAAACGACTCACTAAACCATCGGAGTCAAATCCAGGTTTGTACAAGAAACTGTTTGACGCACCAGGCCTTTTATTTGCAGCATCTAAAGCTACCTTTATTGGACCAGTTATACTGGGATTGTCTTCTTTATGTATGATTGCATATTCATATTTCATTTTTTTATTACCTCACTAGTAGTGATTTTTATCGTTTTGTTTTTGAACTCCTTATTTAAATACTTTTTCCTACTGATTCTCAGTGAAAGAAAAAAGGAGTTTTCTGTTTTCCCTAAAGATAGAAAGGTTTAAATTGATTTTTGGTCTGTAGTACTCTTATGGGTGTGATTGAGAAATCTATTTTCAAAGCAGTTAAAACAGGTGAACAGCTTCTTCTTTCCAACTATACTCTGACTAAAAAAGCATTAGAATCTGCTTCTCCCGCGCTTCTAAGAAAAATCTCTACGTTCAAAGCATGGCACATATACCAAAAAAGCTTAGAAACTGTTCCTGCATACAAAAAATTTATTGGCAATAAGAAAATTACCTCTATTGAACAAGTCCCAGAAACGGACAAAGAGAATTATGTCAAAAAATACTCCTATGAAGAACGATGCCAAGGAGGGGAATTTCCTGTTGTAGGAGATATTGAAGAATCTTCTGGCTCTTCTGGACAACCAACCAACTGGATATGTTCGCTTTCAGAAGAGGATATGCTCTTTAAAGTTGCAAAGTTTGAATTCTATTACGTTTATTCTGCGTATAAAAAAAAATATATCGTTCTTAGTGGATGGTCTTCCGGACCTTGGGCTACAGGACTAAAATTTTGCGAAATCATTGAGCATTATACTCTTGTCAAGAACACTACTGCAGATATAGAGAATATTATACGAACCCTTAAGCAACTAGGGCCTACACATGAATACCTTATTGCAGGATATCCCCCTTTCCTGAAAACCCTTCTTGATAGTGATGCAATCAACTGGAAAAAGTATAAAATTGATCTGCTTACTGGGGGAGAGTCAAATACACTGGAATGGAAGGAATATTTACGAAAAAGACTAGGAAGAAGAGAGGCGAGGATTATTTCTTCCTATGGTGCTTCTGATATTGATATAGGGATAGGCTTTGAAACACCCTTGTCAGAATTTGTTCGAGGCCTTGCAAATCAAAACCCCAAACTCAATGAAGAACTTTTTGGTGTGAGTATGAATCCTATCGTTTTTCAATACAACCCTACTATGCACTATATTGAGAATACTAAAAAGGGAGATTTCACTATCACTCTTCTTGATGAAGATGTTGCATCACCAAAGATAAAATATAATCTTCATGATCGAGGGGGGAGCATACAATTTGATGATGCCCAAAAGATTATAGCAACATATGAAAAAAAGAAACTGGAATCCTTTCTCAAAGAAAATAAAACACTCAAACTCCCCTTTCTCTTTGTTGCTGGAAGAGTTGATGGAACTATTTCTATTGGAGGGAATAATATCTATCCTCAACAGGTAGGAAGTGCTATCCAAACTTCTCCTTACGCTACAAAAATTAACCGCTTTATGCTTGCTTCTCATGTTGATGAAAAACAAAACGTAAGCTTTCACGTCTATGTAGAACTGCAGAAAGGTGTTACGAAAGATCTAAAGATGAAAGAAGTGCTCGAAAAATGCATCCTGGAAACTCTTTTAGATAAAAATTTGGAATATAAGGAGTATTATCATAATCACCATAGTAATCAAAAATGTCTCAAACCCCAAGTGTATCTTAGTCTCTTTGACACTGATAAAAGATTCAAAGAACAAGATGGGAAAATTAAGAATCAGTACATCTCACGTTAATTTGCTCTTTCTAAAAACGAAAAGATTTCTTTGTTTAATAGAGCATGATATTCTAATGGTAACTGATGGCTCTCCGTTTTGAAAACTTTTAATTCTGAAGAAGGAATGAGCTTGTTAAGTTCATACGAATACTTTGGATCAACAATTTTGTCACTAGACCCAGTTATAAGAAGCGTTGGAGAACGAATATTCTTAAGAGTAGTATGAATCTTTTTCTCTTTTGTTATGGAAAAATCTTTTGCAGCATCAAGACACTGTAGGAGAACCTTAAAAGGAGTATGGTAAAGCTCATCGTAGACTTGAAAAAGAGCATTTTCTTTCTGAAGATGAGTTAAATCTAGTTCTGGAATCTTTGGAAAATTTTTATTCGTAAGAATATTCCATCCTATAAGGGTTCTAATAACAAAACAGACTAGGGGATTGGAGTTAAGTTCATGATATTTTTTATAAGGGTATTTATGGGTTGATTCAATAAGAACGAGAGCTTTCAAAGAGGAATCCAAATATTTTGTACAAAAAGCAATCGCAACTGATCCTCCGAAACTATGCCCTACAAGAACAAAATTTTTTATTTTTAATTTTAAAAGAATATTCTTTAGATCTTTACTCAGCTCATCCAGATGGTAATATAAAAATTCCTCTGGACTTGAAGATAGACCATGGCCACGCAAATCAATAGCTAAGGTAGCGTAGCCTTTTGTCTTTGCAGCAACGACCATTTTTTTCCATTCACTTACATTCGCGCCAAGGCCGTGTAGAAAAATAAGTACAGGTTTTGTAGAGCTTCCTTTAGTGTGAGCATAATGGATATCTAACCCATCATGTGATTTTAAGAAGTCCTGCATAAAAAGTTATAGAATGCTCTAGCTTAAAAAGTTTTTCTGAACATAAGACGCTGTTTTTGTTTTCTTCTCCACCACAGAAAAAAAGAACAAACAAAAATCAGGAAAAACATACCTGCAAATAAAAAGAACCCACTTTGTAAAGGAACGACTTCTGAAGATGTAGGTGAAGAGGTAAAAGAATTTGCGCTGACGAGTAAGCCAATACAAACTGCAACGAAAGAAAGACCTAAAACCAATTTATGCTTTCTTGTTCTTTGAAAAGTAAACGCTGGATTAAACATACAACTCTTACACATGTTAAGAATAAAAATGTTTCGGAATGAAAAGGAATATAAAGTACTCTCCCCCAAGGGAACATATGAAGTTTGTTTATGAAAACTCTTCGCTTCACAATGCAGAGTTTGTCTTTATTGGAGTTCCCGATCAGTCTGGCAGTCACTCTTCACGACCAGGAGCAAAAAAAGGGCCTGATGCAATACGAAAAGTTGCAGCCCA
>JAHFJQ010000044.1 GCA_023245755.1 archaeon
TGTACGATTAAAAAATGGAGATGTGCTCCAGTTACAAAGTTATGAAGAGGCCCAAAAATATCTCCGTGATATTGATGAAATTATTTACTTAGGAGACTTGCTCATTAACTGGGGTGATTTTCAAAATAGGGCTCATAAACTTCTTCCTTGCGGGTTTGTTGAAGAGTGGTGGGTGTATTATGCACAAAAAGTTTTTGAACAGACTGTTTTTGATAAGGAATACTTAGATCGGTTGTATACATTTCCTTTACAAACTCCAGTTACTTTTGAACAAGCAGTTGTTTTTTCTCAATTCGGAGTTCCTCTGTATCCCAAATTTATTTTTTATTGGTCTAGTTTAAAGAAAGACCAATTTCTCCACTTGTATTCTGTTTTGAAAAATTCTGTTCTTGAAGATGAAAAAATTCTTGTTGCTGATTTTTCTGTGAAAAGATCCTTGGAGCTTATTGGTTGTGCCCATAAGAATGTTGCTGGAGAATATGTTATTATTTCTGGTGATACTGCACGAGCATTGCTTGTTAACTTAGGACACTTTACAAAAGAACCTCAAGGGGAAACAGTTATGGAACTTGTCAATTCTGTTTCTTCTTTTTCCATTAAAGACAAATGTGGATATTTTATCGGTGCACGTATGGGAAGACCAGAGAAAGCAAAAATGAGAAAAATGATTGGTAGTCCCCATATGCTGTTCCCTGTTGGAAATGAAGGTGGACGACTACGGAGTTTTCAGAGTGCATTAGAGGCAGGAAAGATTACTTCTCAATTCCCTGTGTATTTTTGTGAAGGTTGTTCTAAAGAAACTATATTTGCTATTTGTGAAAATTGTGGAAATAAAACACAGAGAAAATGGTATTGTAAATCTTGTTCGAAAATGATTTATGAAGATACTTGTCCTTATCATGGGAAAGCAAAAGAAAGTGTGCTACGTTCTATTGATACCAAGTATTACTTTTACAAGGCTTTAGAGCGTATGGGTTCTCGTCAGTATCCTGAGTTGATTAAAGGTGTGCGGGGTATGAGTAGTGTTGAGAAAATTCCGGAGAATCTCATCAAAGGAATCTTACGTGCAAAATATAATTTGGGAGTGAATAAAGATGGGACTGTGCGTTATGATATGACTGAACTTCCTTGTACCCATTTTAAACCTAAAGAAGTTGGTACTTCCGTTGAACGCTTACGACAGTTAAGCTATACGCATGATGTGTATGGAAAAGAACTGGTAGATGATAATCAAGTCTTAGAATTATTTGCTCAGGATGTCATTTTACCCTCTTGTCCGGAAAGTCCTGAAGAAGGTGCAGATGAAATTCTTTTTCGTGTTGCAAATTTTATTGATGAGTTGTTAGAAAAATTGTATAGGACTGAGTCGTATTACAAGCTTAAATCTAAGAAAGAACTCGTTGGACATTTGATTGTTGCAATGAGCCCACACACTTCAGCAGGGATTATTTGCCGTATTGTAGGCTTTTCTAAGGTTCAGGGCTTTTACGCGCATCCACTTTTACATAGTATTATGAGAAGAGACTGTGATGGTGATGAAAATGGTTGTATGCTTCTGATGGATACACTTCTTAATTTCTCCCAGAAATATTTACCGAATACTCGGGGTATTACTCAGGATGCTCCTTTAGTTCTTACAGGACAGCTTATTCCTTCAGAGGTAGATGATATGGTGTTTGATATGGATATTGTTGATAGGTATCCTTTGGAGTTGTACGAAGCTGCACAGGAATATAAAAATCCTTGGGATGTGAAAATACGAAAATTAGGAAATACTTTAGGTACAGAAGCACAATACGAGGGGATGATGTTTACCCATGACACAGATAATTTTAATGCTGGTGTTCTCTGTAGTGCATATAAGATTCTGCCTACTATGAAAGATAAAGTTATGGGACAAATGGAAGTTGCACGAAAACTACGTGCGGTTGATGAACATGATGTTGCAAAACTGGTTATTGAAAGACATTTCTTACGAGATATTAAGGGAAATTTACGGAAGTTTTCTCAACAAACATTTCGCTGTGTGAAATGCAATGAGATTTATCGACGACCACCCTTAACTGGCCAATGTAAATGTACAGGCAAACTGGTCTTTACCATTTCTGAAGGTTCTATTGTGAAATATTTGGATCCTGCTATGGATTTGACGGTGAAGTATAATTTGCCACCTTACTTGAATCAAACACTTGTGTTACTCCGAGATAGAATTGAGAGTGTGTTTGGAAAAGAAGAAGAGAAGCAAGAAGGTTTAGGGAAGTGGTTTTAGTAAAAAAGTTTATTAATTCTCCTTCTATAGAATTTTTATGGTTACAAATCAACAGTTAATTCTTAAGGCAGCATCTGTTATTCATTCTAAACAACTTAAGGAAGGTCTTATTGGTGATGTTGGCTGTGCTTTAATTTCTGGAAAAGGTAAGGTTTATACTGGTGTTTGTGTAGGACTAAATTCAAATGGGTATTGTGCTGAAAGGGTTGCTATTGCAAAAATGATTACTGATGGAAAAGAGTATACCATTAAGAAAATTGTAGCAACGTGGAAAGATAAGGATGGTACTCTTTATGTTATTCCTCCTTGTGGTTTTTGTAGACAAGCTATGAAAGATACAGAGGAAGAGAATATTGACACTACAGAAGTTATTCTAGATAAAACTAAATCTGTCAAACTTAGAGAACTCTTACCTTATCATGACTGGTGGAAAAAACAGAAGTAATTCTTTCATGTAGATAATATCCTTTCCAAATCTTGGTATCTTTTTGGATCGAAAATGTCGTTACTTAAAGAACCGTGTCCTGTTGTGATACAATGAAGTGTCACACCAAGAATTCTTGCAATATCTACTACATGTATACCTTCCTGTTCTCCACCAAGAGGGATAGAATTAGAAACAACCATTTCTAGCCCAGCATCCTGTACTTTTTGTATTGCTCCGTCACTAAATACTGGGTGTGTTGCAACACCAATGACCTTGTCTATGCCTAGTTTTCTTATAGCTTCTGCACATTTGATCATTGTTCCACAGGAATCTGCAATGTCGTCGTAAATGACTGCAAGATCAATTTCTTTTGGATCTGTACCTTCTTCTAAAAACACAGTCATATCCCCTATTGCTCCTGCTTTAGGCCTTCTTTTTCTGGATAGTGCTAAGAAAGTTGCGCTCATATCTCTTGCTGCAATTTCTGCTCGTTCTCCACCACCAAAATCTGGAGAGATCACTCCAATTCTTTTGTTTGCCTGTGGATTAAAGGCTCTTTGAATGTAACTAGTTAATGCAACTCTTGCTGTGGGTGCTTCTCCATACATTCCTCTTGGAACAAATCCTCGAAATTGTTGAAAATGTGGGTCGACGGTTATGAGACCAGAATATCCAGATGCATAGAGCATTTCTAGAGCTATTCTTGCAGATATAGGTTCTCTTTTTTCTGCACCTGTTGCTTTTATGTGTGTTCTTCTGTCTTGTCTGAGGTAAGGCAAGTGAGGCATAACCAGATTGATTCTATCTGCGCCTGCTTCTCTACATGCATCAGCGATGAGTGCTGCTCTCATTATAGGAATGTTTGGTTCGTATTTTGGATGTACTCCATTACTCACAATGGGGCTGATAAAGACGTAGGTATGTCTTCCTCTGACTGTGGTTAATACTTCTGGAGTAATTTCTCCATTTCTTTGTGTGACTACTCGTAGATCACCTTCATAGAATGGTCGTATCCCTCCAGGTATTGTTCTGCGTTTGAGTTTATTGTATTGCTCTAATGCCTGATAGGTACTTCTTGCTAGGGTTTGAGAAAACTCGTCTGCGAGAAAAACTACCTTTTTGAAGGGGTCACTCATGTGTTTTCTTTTTGTGTAAGTCTTTAAATTGTTTTTGTATAGGAAGAATAAATAAAATAAAAATAAGTAAGAAATATATTTACAATAGGGTTTTAATTTTTTCTATGTGTTCAGCAACTCTGTTGCCTGCTTCCGTTAATTCAATAGTTTTAATTCTTCCATTTTTTTGGAAACTTACTAAATGTGATTTTTCCATTTCTTGTAGAATCTTTACTGCATGTGAATAGGTGCAATCAACTTCTTTTGCTAGAACAGAACCGTATTTATTTTTTGTGTTTTGTCTGAGTGCGACTAAAATCATTGCTGGCTTTCTTCGAAAGAAAACCTCAAAAATTTCTTTTCCTTTTTTTGGCATTTTTTTCTCCCTGTTCACCCGCTTTTTCTAAGATATAGTGCGTAATATGAATGTTGTATTTAAGCATTTGCTTGTAGCTATTCTCGAGTGGTTTCTGTAATGGGCTATAACAATATTTTTAAAGTTTGAATTGCTTTTTTTCTTTATGATTGATATAAAGCTTGTGCGTGATTCACCTTCCTTATTTGAAAAGGCTTATTCTCGCATGAAAAGACCTGAACTACATACGCAGTTCAAGGAATTGGTTGAAAAAGATAAACAAGTTAGGGCTCTTAAAGGAGAGTTAGATGGCTTACGGGCACAAAAAAACGTTCTTTCTCAAGAAGTAAATGCTCTACGAAAGGCCGGAAAGAGTATTGATGCCACCTTGAAGAAAATGAAAGAGCTTCCTGAGGAAGTGAGGAAAAAAGAAGAGGAATATGGCTCTGTTGAAAAAAGAGTTCAAGAGCTTTTAAAGACCTTGCCTAACTTGATTCATGAAAAAGTACCTTATGGGCTGAGTGATAAAGATAATCCCGAAATCAAAAAATGGGGGAAGTTACCAAAATTCTCTTTTCCAGTGAAAAATCATGTGGAAATTCTTGAAAGTTTAGGTGCAGTAGACTTTGATGCGTCTGCACGTGCTACAGGAAGTGGTTTTTATTATTTGAAAGGAGATTTTGCTCTTTTGAATCAGGCACTTATTCATTTTGTTCTTGATTATATGAAGGAGAAGAAGTATACCTATATAGAACCTCCACTAATGCTAAAGAAAGAGATTCTTTTTGCAGGAATAGATCAAAAAGCATTTGAGCAGAGTATCTATGGCCTTGAAGGTGAAGATACGTGCATGATTGGGACAAGTGAGTTTTCTATTTTAGGAATGCATGCTGATCAGGTCCTCACAGAGCTACCTCAAAAATATTTTTCTTATACGATGTGTTTTCGAAAAGAAATTGGTGCACATGGTATTAATGAGAAAGGGTTGTGGAGAACACATCAGTTTAACAAGGTAGAACAATTTATTTTTTGTTCGAAAGAAGATTCTTGGAAATTTTATGATGAATTGTTAAAGAATACTGAGGGTGTTTTTCAAGCATTGGAATTACCGTATAGAGTCATTGAAATCTGTACGGGAGACTTAGCTTCTTGGAAAGCACGAAGTGCAGATGTAGAAGTGTGGAGACCAACCACAGAAGCTTATGGTGAGGTTGCATCTCTTTCTAATTGTACTGATTATCAAGCACGGAATTTGAATATCCGTTATGAAACTAAGGAAGGAAAAGAAGTTGTGCATACCTTGAATAATACTGCGCTTGCGACATCACGGGCTTTGGTTGCCATTGTTGAACATTATCAACAGAAAGATGGAAGTATTGCTATTCCTACCGTTTTGCAGAAATATATGGGAAAGAAAGTTATTAAGAAAAGTAGCTAAATTCTTTTAAATTCCCTTTTAGTTCTTTTTTCTATGGATTCAGAGAATCTTACTCCTGCAATGAAACAGTATGTGGAACTGAAGAAAGAGTATCCAGACTGTGTGATTATGTTTCGTATGGGAGATTTCTATGAAATGTTTTATGAAGACGCCATACTTGCAGCAAAGGAACTAGAGATAACACTTACTTCTCGAGGAAAACATGAGAAAAGAGCTCCTTTGGCAGGCATACCCTATCATGCATTAGAGCCATACCTTGTGAAATTTGTGAAGAAAGGGTATAAAATTGCAATTTGTGAACAGCTTGAAGATCCGAAGAAAGCAAAGGGACTGGTGAAACGAGGTATTGTACGTATTGTTACTCCAGGAACACTCTTAGAACAACAATCTCAGAGTAATTCTTTCATTATGAGTTTGTATGCGTATGGAGATGTTTTGTACTCTGCTTTTTGTGACGTGTCTACAGGAGAATTTTTTGTGAGTGAAGGTATTGATTTTGCCATTGTTGATGAATGTGTGATTCCTTCTAGTTTATTTGTGAATAAAGAGCTCATTGCACAACTTCAACAACGAGGACTTTTTCTTTCTCAAGTAGAAGATAGATTTTTTTCTCTAGACCACTCCTATCGAACGCTTACGGAGCATTTTCATTTACTCTCTTTAGAAAGCTTTGGACTGCGAAAAGATGATATGCGTGTACGTGCTGCAGGAGCACTGCTTTCTTATTTGTTAGATACACAGATGCATTCTCTTTCTCATATTAAACGCATTAGCGTTCGAGAAAAACAAAGTCATATGATTTTGGATACGATTGCTGTTCGTAATTTAGAACTTTTTGCAAATGTACGTGATGGTTCTCCTAAAGGATCTTTAATTTCTATTTTAGACAAAACTCAGACTGCAATGGGTGCACGTCTTTTGCGAAAATGGCTTTTAGAGCCTTTGTTAGATGTCTCTATACTTACTCTTCGTCAGGATAGGGTAGAATATCTTATGAAACATCTTATGCAGAAGGAACAGTTGAAGAAAACACTGAAGCATATAGGAGATATAGAACGCATTATTGGGAAAGTCAATTTAGATAGGGTAAACGCACGAGATCTTGTTTCTTTGAAACAGTCTCTGCTGCTTGTGAAAAGTATACAGTTAGAATTCTTTGGGGAGTTGTCTCACTTTTTTGGATTTGATTTGCTTATCGATCTTTTAGAAAAGTCTTTGCGAGAAGATGCTCCTGTTACTTTGAAAGAAGGTGGTGTTATTCAGTTAGAGTATGACTCTCACTTACTTGAGTTGCACTCCATACGAAAGAATAGTAAACAGTTTCTTTCTTCTTTGGAAGTCAAAGAACGGGAAAGAACGGGAATAAAGAATCTTCGTATTGGATATAACCGAGTATTTGGGTATTATTTTGAAATTTCTAGTTCCCAGCTTGAACAGGTACCTAGTGATTTTATCAGAAAACAAACCCTTGCAAATTATGAACGATTTGTGACGGAGGATTTGAAACGAGAAGAAGAAAAGATTCTTACTGCGCAAGAAAAAATTGGTGAACTGGAGTATGAATTATTCTTGAAAATTATTGAAGAAGTAAAACCCTTTACAGAAGTTATACAGGCTACCTCTCAAAAAATTGCAGAAATCGATGTACTCTGTTGTTTTGCTGATGTGAGTATGGAAAATAATTATGCACGTCCAGTTGTAGATACTTCTTCGGTGCTAGAAATCATTGATGGAAGGCATCCTGTTGTGGAACTTTCTTGCTCCTATGTTCCTAATGATACAAAACTGTATGATTTTGAAATTATGATTATTACTGGGCCTAATTTTGCAGGAAAAAGTTGTTATATGAAACAAGTCGCTTTGGTTGTTATCCTTGCACAGATTGGTTGTTTTGTGCCTGCGAAACGTGCGCGTATTGGTGTTGTGGATAGAGTGTTTACACGAATAGGGGCTTATGATGATCTGGTTTCTGGACAAAGTACTTTTATGGTGGAGATGAATGAAACTGCAAATATCTTAAACAATGCTACTTCTCGCAGTTTACTTCTTTTAGATGAAATTGGGCGTGGAACTTCTACGTATGATGGTGTTTCCATTGCTTGGGCAGTAGTAGAGTATTTGTATTCTAAGGTGAAAGCAAAAACCCTTTTTGCTACTCATTATCATGTATTGAATAAATTGACAAACAGTTTTGAACATATTCGCAATTATAATATTGCAGTGAAAGAAGAAAAAGATGAAATTATCTTCTTACGAAAACTCTTAGAGGGTGGTACGGATAAAAGCTTTGGGGTGTATGTTGCTCAATTAGCGGGACTTCCTGAAGAAGTCGTTATACGTGCTCGGGAAGTACAGGCAGAGCTTGAAGATAAAGATCGATTAGATAAGATCCAGGCGAAGAAGTTAGAAGAACAGAAACGCTTATTTTAGGATAGAAATAATTATAAACTCATTTTCATCAATATGGTCTGAGGTGGTTTTTTATGTCAGTAGTCTCAGAAAGAAGTTTAAATGCTTTACAAGATAATGGGCATCTTGAATTTGAAGTAGTTGTTGCTGCAGAAGTTACTCAAAGTGGAAGAATTGAAAAATATGATGTTGGAATTTGGAAATTTTATAGAAAAGGATTCAAATTGCAATGGGAAAAAGGGGGTAAACCTAGTAAACCCGAGCTAAAGGAAGAAGTTGTTTTACGCTTACGTGGAGAGACCAATAATCGGGATACCTATTTAACTTCTGGATACAACGATCATTCTAGTTATGATGGAATGACTGCGACTTCTGTTGTTAGGTTTGTAGACTTTTTAAAAAATAATAAAATTACTTTAGCTGTAAAATAAATTTATTCTTCTATTAATTTTTTTAATTTTCCTGAAGTATACAGTTGCTCTGTAATATCTGCACCACCAATAAATTTTCCATTGATATATAATTGGGGGATTGTTGGCCAGTTTGCATAATCTTTTACTCCTTGGCGAATGTCTTCATCTTCAAAAATATTAAAAGAACTAA
>JAHFJQ010000045.1 GCA_023245755.1 archaeon
AAAAAAAAGATTGTTTTATGGTTTAAATACTTTCTTGTAATTTATTTAAAGTAGTTCTTTATACTTAGAATACGCCTTATCCGTCATGGTCCACGTGCTCTTACGAGAAAAGTGTGTAGATGCATTTTTCACAATGTGTTTTTTTTCCATTTCCTTCAACAAACGAAGAATAAATTCTTTATCTCTGATTTCTAAAGAAGCAATTTCTGGTGCACTAATACTACGGGGGCTTTCATCATAAAGAATACGTAATATATTTGCCTTGAGCTGTTCCACCCCTTTTGAAGAAAGCTTACTCACATCAAAGCATACACAAAACTAATTTAAATATATTCCGGCGCCTCACCGCTAATAATACAAAGACTTAAAAATTCCCGCTCATTAAAACAACACATGGACTTCAAAGCAGAAATTGGTAAACTTCTCAAGAAAGAACATCTCCCCCAAGAACTCCTTCAAGCTCCTCCTAACCCTGATATGGGTGACTATGCCTTTCCCTGTTTTACTTTAGCAAAAGAATACAAAAAGTCTCCTCAAGAAATAGCAAAGGATTTAGAAAAGAAACTCAAGCCAACCAAGAGCATAGAAAAAATAACTGCAAACGGCCCTTATCTAAACTTTTTCATAAATAAAACAGCATATAACAAAGAAATTATCCAAGCAAAAACTGCAAGGAAAAAGAGAAATGGCAAAGTCATTACACTAGACTTCTCTCAACCAAATATTATGAAGCCCTTCAATATTGCTCATCTTCGATCAACCATGATAGGCAATGCCATCTCACAAATTCTCACCTACGAAGGGTATAAAGTCATAAAAATTAACCACCTTGGAGATTGGGGGACACAATTTGGAAAGATGATGTATGCATTTGAGACTTGGGGAGAAAAAACCTCCCTCATGAAAGACCCCATGCATTACATGACTGATCTCTATGTAAGATTTCATAAGGAAGCAGAAGCAGATCCTTCTTTAGAAGAAAGAGGGAGAGAATGGTTTGCGAAATTAGAACAAGGAGATAAAAAAGCTCGCGCATACTGGCAGCTTTTCAGTAAACTTTCTTTACAATATTATGATAAAACCTACAAACGTCTACACATCAGTTTTGACTCTTGGGCTGGAGAAGCCTTTTATGAACCACAACTAAAACCAACAATAGAGCTTCTTGAAAAAAAGCACCTTTTGGAAGAAAGTGATGGTGCTCTCATAGTAAATCTTGAAAAGTATAATCTTACTCCTTGTATTGTAAGAAAGTCAGATGGTTCAACAATATATGCAACACGGGATCTTGCAGCAGCAATCTACCGTGCAAAGACATACAAATTTGATAAAAACCTCTACGTCGTTGACGTTCGTCAATCTTTACACTTTCAACAAGTTTTCAAAACCTTAGAGCTTGCAGGCTTCCCCTGGGCAAAGGACTGTATACATCTCGCCTTTGGGACAATGAGGTTTGAAGATGGAGTAATGTCAACCAGAAAGGGTATTATTATATTCTTGGAAGATGTTTTAGATAAAGCCGTAGAATCTGTGGAAAAAATTATTGAAGAAAAAAATCCACACCTTAAAGACAAAAAGAAAGTCGCAGAACAGGTGGGTCTAGGTGCAATAATCTTTTGGGATCTTTCTCATGACCGACTTCGTGATATTTCTTTCTCCTGGGATAAGGTAATCGACTTTAATGGGGAAACAGGTCCTTATGTGCAATATGCCCATGCTCGTGCTGCATCTATTTTAAGAAAGACGAAGGCAATAAAGGCTAAAGCTGCATATGAAAAGTTACAAGCTGTACAAGAAAAAGAGCTTCTCAAACAACTCTCTCTCTACCAAGAGGCTATAGCAAAGGCTGCAGAACAGTACAAGCCTTCTATTCTTGCAAAGTATTTAATAACTCTTTGCCAAGTGTTTAATGATTTCTATGAACATTGTCCCTGCGTAACAGAACCCGATAAGGCCTTAGCAGCTGCAAGAGTAAAAGCTGTAGAAAAAACAAAGGTCGTTCTCAAAGAGGGTCTTACCCTTCTAGGCATAGAATCTCCAGAAGAAATGTAAGTTCAAACACCATAAGATTTAAATAACTCCAAAAAATCTATTCTCCTATGGCAATAGTATCCTTTAGTTTTGACAAAATTTCTATTGAGAAGAAAAAACCACTTGAAGTCCCTTTGAAAGCAAAGACGTCCATAAAGGTTCTTGAAATTAAAGAAGAAGAACTTAACCTTGCAGGTGGAAGAAAAGATCTTCTCTTACGTTTCTTTTTTGAGTATGCTGTAGACTATCAGCCCAATCAGGCAGCAGTCCTTTTAGCAGGGAATGTTCTCTATTCCGGAAAAAGAGAGGATTTAGAAAAAGTAGTAAAAGAGTGGAGAAAAACCAAAAAATTTAATCCTCAGGTAAGTAAGGACGTTCTTAACCATGTATTTATGAGGTGTAATATCAAAGCCTTATCCTTTGAACAGGAAGTTAATATTCCTCCTCATATTGTTCTCCCTCACTTGCAGCCAGCTGGCGGAAAGAAGAATAAGGTAGAAGATTATATAGGATAAATCTCTTTTATTTTGTAGTATTTCGACACTATAGGCAGTACTCCGGCAACCCTTCCGGCACTCTTTCGACAGCCTTTCGACAACTCGGCACCCTAAACTATATTCTTGCGACGGGTTATGCTTTTATAGATAGAGAATACTCTTTCGACATGGGTATCCTAAAAGACGATAATACCGTAAAAGAGTCGTTTAGAAGGGTAAAAGAACACATTCTAGCCCTAGAAAGGGAAGTTCGAGCAAATAGAGAATTTATTATAGCCCAAAACAGCCGAATTGAGGCCCTTGAGAAGGAGATTCTAAGCCAATTAAAGGGTATAAAGGAAGAAAAAGCAAGAATCGAGATAGAAGTAGAACCTATAAGGGAAATTGAAGAAGATTTAGTAGGAAATGATGAAGAAAAGGTGATTTCTGCCTCAAAAATGAACGTTAATCACTCAAAAGGAGAGTCTCCATATGAAAGGAAGGGGTTTCTTGCGACACCGCGCCGACACCACGACAGCCTTTCGACAGGCATCCGGCACTCCGGCACAGATTCCGGCAGCCATTTCCAGACCCAAGATATCGAAGAAATCAAGCAAAATCTCAATAAAGTCTTCCTTACGCTTACCAATAGAGAGTTTAAGGTTTTCATGGCGGTATACAGTCTAGAAGAGCAACATAATTCTCCTACGACCTATGCGGAACTAGCCCAAAACCTTGATCTTTCGGCCTCTTCGATTAGAGATTATATCTCTGAATTAGTGCGAAAAGGAGCTCCATTAAAGAAAGAAAAGTCCAGAAATGGCATTGCCTATGTCTCAGTTTTGCCTGAATTCAAATCTTTAAATCTTATTTCCAAGCTTATTGCTTTTAGAAATATGTCCAATGAGCAAAAATCTTTGTTTGATTCCTTCTTTTGAACTCTCACTTTTACTATTTAGGGCTCTTTTTGGCCTGTATTTTTCTTAGTTTTTTAGATCTAATGTTTATCTTTTGTTCTATCAAGTATTCCTTTCTCTCCTTTTTTTATTTGTTTTTCTTGCGACACTCTTTCGACAGCCTTCTAAATCCAATTTTAAACTTTTTAAGATAGATCATGCGTTACTAACATGTTAGTAAGCCTTAATTTTATTTACTAACGCTTTACTAACGCGTAATTTTTATCGTCGATATTAACGCGTTACTAACGTTACTGACGTTACTAACATGTTAGTACTAACGTTACTTTCATGTTACTAACGTTACTAACGCATGCAAAAACTATTTAAAGAAGCTCATCTAAGAAAATAGTAAATGTTTGGGTGGTTCAAAAAAGAGGGGAAGAAAGTTGAAGAGCTAGAATCTTCAATTAAAAATTCTTTTCAAAATATGAGAACCGATATGTCTCAAGTTTCTCAATGGATAAATCACTTTAAAACCAAACATGATGAGCATGGTAAAAATTTTGAGAGTTTACATGCAAGATTAACTGTTTTAGAAGATTTGTTAGCAGCAAAACACGCTGTAGGAACAGTAGAAACTCAAAAAGTGAGAGTTCTAGAAGAAGCAGAAGAAAGCGAAGGAGAAGAGGTTCAAACAAATCACCTTATTCAAGAAAAACCTGGGATTCAATTAACTGATGCTCAAACAAATCTGTATAGGATCCTCTGTTCTTTGGTAAAGGAGAATCCAGAAGGGTGGATATCTATGAAGAGTTTAGCTGCAGATGCATATTCAAAGAAAGAATATTCAGAAATTCGTTCAGCAATATCTCAGTTTGTAAGTATATTAGAAGTAAATGGTTTAGTTAGAAGAAAGAGGGTAGGAAAAGAAACATTTGTTACAGTGACAAAGTTCATTCCCTTAGGAAAGAGTAGGACTCCAGTAAAGTCTAAAATAACAAAGAAGTAATTAGATTATAGACACACTAAAAAGTCTAAGCAAATACTGGATCTTACGGAAGGTGTATAATTCAACAAAATGGGTGAAAGAACATATAATACTCTGTTCATGTTATCCTCTTTAGATGGAAAAATATCTACAGGAAGCACAGATCAAAGAGATTTTGATAAAGATTTTCCTAAACTCCAGGGAGTCAAAGAAGGTCTAGACCAATACTACAAGTTAGAACAAAATACGGATCTTCACTCCTTTAATTCTGGAAGGGTCATGGCCAAAGTTGGGTGGAATAGCCCAAAGAAAAATATTCAAAAGATTCCTGTTTCTTTTATTATTCTAGATAACACACACTTAACATTTACTGGTGTAAAGAATTTAGTACAAAGAACAAAAAAGCTTTTCATAGTTACAACAAATAAGAACCATCCTGCAAAAAAAGTAAAGGGTGTAGAGCTTATCTTTTACAATGGGAAAATCAATTTCAAGAATCTTTTTCAAGTGTTAAAAGTAAAGCATCATATTAGGAATATAACTATACAGTCTGGCGCAACTCTGAATAGTATTCTTGTTCGTGAAAAACTTATTGATAAAGTTTCATTAGTAATATCTCCAATTTTAGTTGGTGGCCAAGCTACTCCTTCTCTTATTGGCGGAAATTCTCTCCAGTCAGAAAAGGATTTGAATAAGCTTGGGATCCTAAGACTAGAAAAGGTTAATCAGTTAAAGAATTCTTACCTTCATCTTATCTATGAGGTAATCACTTAGTTAAGGAACGTACGCAACTTCTATTTTGATTCTATCAGGATCTTCAAAGAATACTGCATAGTACCCTTTTCTATATTCAGGATAGTCTCTAGGGGTATCATAGAGGATTTTTACTTTCTCTTTCTTCAGAAATTCTTTCACAAAAGTCTCAACATCTTGTTTTGAAGAGACTCGAAAAGAAATATGGTTAAGTCCGGTAGCCTTGCGGTGGTATCCCTTTTCTTTATGTGCTTCTTCTGTTTCAATAATCCAGAAGTCTGTCTTTCCATTACTCACACCAATGTGCCCCTTACTTTCATCTATGACCTTATACTCCAAGTATGCAAAGAGTCTTTTGTAAAAAGGGAGAGATTTCTTTGCATCATGGACATTAATCTGAATGTGGTAAAGGGATGCTTTCATAAAGCTTCTATTTTTTCAAACTTCTTAAACTTTTTTATCAATATTTTATTAGATAATACACACATCAAAATATCTAAGCAAAACATAAAAGTTTCAGCAAGAAAAATAAGCTCAAAATGGTCTCAGTTATATGGATAAAACTTTTCTTCCATCGAATTATATACCGTCTATAATCCCGAAGCACTTTTAAAGCCTTCCTTATGTGTTCTAATGCCTTTACTGTTCCAATGTTTTCGGACATATCTAAAACCTATAGCTTTCATCTCTTCATAAGAAAAGAAATTTCCTTTAATGGAGTTACACCTATTACAACAAAGAACAATATTTGAAAGATCATAGCCCAGGCTATTATCAACGCGGTCTACACTTAAATTTAATTTATTTGTGATAAATTTATCGCCTGTTTTGACAAAGTCCTCTGGATCTAATCCGCAATAGTGGCAAATAAGAGTTTGATTTCCGTACCATTCTATAAAATCTTCTTTTGATATTGTAAAAGAAAGGTTTTGTTGCTTTGCGTTAGCTCTTTTCCTAGAATAGATAAGATTAGGAAATTTTTGAGTAGTTTTCAAGTAGTTTTTAATTCTTTGTGCATATTTTTTCTGGCTTTTACGAACGGAGTCTTTATGGCAGGGTTTACAGTAATCCAGCAACTTTTTCTTACCATAGTATTCAGTAATATATTTAAGCACCTTACACTTAGTACAGATTTTTATTTCTTCCATGTTCCCCTCCAAGCTTAAAAGATTTAATCAAAACTAAGAAATAATAGAATTTTCTAAGACAAGGGTTTTCTACTATATAAGCCCTGCGCGCACGTGCCGCGTGTCCAAGCAGAAAATCCTTTTATACATTATTAGATTATAGACAACCATGAAAGAATCTACCTTGCGTGAATTTGAAGAATTCCTCCACACCTTTGTAAAGAAGAACGGCAGAAAGCTTGGAGAGAAAACAAAGTATGGAGTGATCACACTCGCAAAGTTTATTGAAGATACCCCAAAAGGGGGAAGTCTTGCCTTTCTCAAGAAAACACATGCTCCTTACTTGAAAGAAAGAAAGTATCCTTTGGCAAGCTACGCACTATGGCTCTACCTCCTTTCTCAAAAATACGAAGAAAAAATGATCAAAGAATTCGTAGCCTTCAAACGAACAAACAATTCTGCAATGACTGATGAAGAAAAACTCGCAGATTCAGTCTTGTCCAAAAAGGAACTCATCTATTTTGTAGAAACTATAAAGAATCCAAGAGATGCCCTTATTGTTCGTTTTCTTTATGATACCGGCGCACGTGTGTCAGAAATGACTTCTTTAAAGGTAAAGGATATTGATCTAAAGACAAAAGAAGTACAGGTACTTGGAAAAGGAAGAAAACCCAGAACAGTCTTCATTCAAGACACAACAGCAAAACTTCTTGAAGAGTACTTGAAAGAAAAAAATATTCAAGCTCCCATAGACCTTGTTTTCCCTATAAAATCAATGACTGTATGGTATAACATCAAAAAGGACGGAAAGGAAATTCTCAAAAGGGAGCTCCACCCACATATGCTTCGTCATTCTCGTCTGCAGCATATGGCAGATGAAGGGGTAGATTCCTTTGCAATAAAGTCTTATGCGGGCCATAGTGATATTAGTACGACACAAATCTACATTAAGAATTCTAAGTTTCAAAGAAAGCTTGCCTTTGACAAAGCAGGGAACATCTGGTTGAAAGATCAGTAATACATACTCGAAATAGTTATAAACTCTTTTTTCTAAAAACAAAACAATGTCAAAAGCAAATATGAAGTTTGATTTGGAATGGGCGCTACGCTATCTAGACGCTTTAGAAGGCTATATTAAGCAAGAACAGACCTTAATGGCTCGTGGGGCAGTACAAAGAATACGAGAAACCTTTGAAACTTATGGAAGAACGGGAAGAGAAGGCCTTTTTCAAAGCTTGATTTATGTAGAAAATAATCCTACTTCACAAGAAAGCTTAAAGATTGTGCAACAGTTAAAAGAAGAAATTAAATCTGCACTAAAAACATTGTAAAGTTTTTTAAATACGAAGAGTGTAGTGAGAAGAAATGACAAGTAGTCTTCCAAAAGAAAAAATTCCTCTTGCAGTACTTAGGGCATTAGAAAAGGCAAGGATTGAATCTACAGTGGTACGCTGGGATATAATCGCTGCCCATTTTTCTCTGCTTCAAACACAAATTCTAAGAAAAGGTTTTTCTGATGCAATAAATACAGTTGATCTACTGCGTCGGGATTTGGAACAATTTGGAAAAATAAATCGCAAATTTGATGACCTTGTTCGTGGTGTACATCCCATTTTTCAGACATTATATTGGTTAAGGGCTTGTTTGATAGGAAAACCAATTACACCCGGTGCAACACCAGAGAGTCTCTTTCAAACGCTAGGAGTACAGTTAGAAGAGATTAGAAAAAGAAATGCTTAGCTAAACCTCTTCTCTAGACTCTAAATATATTTAAAAGAAATTCTTCGTTTATAAATGAACATGACAGACACAATGAGAGATCGTTTGGAAAGGCTCAAAAATTCTTCCTCGCAAGGAAATTTTGAGTCAAGGGCAAGAGACGAAAAACCCCGTGAAGAGAAACTTCTCACACCAGAAACAATCTTTATGAAGAAGGCGGATAAAATTATCTCTACAATAGAAGGTCTTCGTACAAAAATGCATTCTGGAACGGATCAATACATTAGTCTGTATCAAGAATTAAAAAAAGCAGAAGAGGATTTTCTCGCGCTTCTTCAGGATCCAGAAGTAAAAATGATGGACTTTCCTACAGCCTTTGTTTCTAAAGTAGATAATACAAAGAAAAAACTTCTTACAAAGAAAGTATAATTTTTTATTTTAGTTCTATATACTCT
>JAHFJQ010000112.1 GCA_023245755.1 archaeon
AAAGATCTTTGAAGTGACAACCCATAATTGCCTAAAGGAACCTCCCCATTTGCATACACAGATTCTAAAGCTTGAACAATCCCTCTTCTTTTCTCTGCAATATAGTGCATAGAAGCCTTTACAGGACAGGTTACATAAAATGGGACTTGTTCCATGGGTTATTCTTCGTACTCTTTTATTCAAGAGAAACTAAGTACTCCTTTATAAAGCTTATTTGTTGCTTCTCCTCTAGCCTCACCATAAACTATATAAAGCCTAGAGCTTTCTTTGCCTATGAACAGAGAAGAGAAACGGATAGCATTAGATTCTCTAGGTCAGACATGAAATTAAGACCTTTACTCCCAAGCTTGCGTGAAAAGAAGCGTTATATTGCTTTTGAAGTGCATACTGATGGGAAAATAGATTTGGATCATGCAAAAAAAAGCATCGAGCAGAGCATGAAAGGGTTTCTTGGAGACCTGGGTATGGCTCGAGCAGGCGTTCTCTTTCTCAGTGATTGGAAACAAAACCGAGGAATTATTAAGGTGAATACGAAATATGTTGATGATGTTAAAGCATCCCTAGCACTAGTACAAGAATCAGCAAGCAAAAAAGCTACTATTCGAAGTATTGGTGTTTCAGGAGCATTAGAAAAAATACGGAGTTCATATTTTTAAAGGAGGAAACAAAAAATGGAAGGAACACACCAAATGATGGGGTACGATAGAGCAAGTACCATGTTTAGTCCGGATGGACGATTATTACAGGTAGAATATGCAAAAGAGGCAGTAAAACAAGGATCCACTGCAATTGGAGTTGTTTGCAAAGATGGAGTTATTCTTATTGCAGATAAACGCGTTGCGGATAAACTCATTGTTGCAGAAGCTGTAGAAAAAATATTTCAAATTGACAAACATATTGGAGCTACTGCTGTTGGGTACATTATGGATGGAAGAATTCTTGTAGAACGAGCACAACTCATTGCACAACAACATCAAATTACCTATTCCGTGCCTATGGATACTATTGCTTTAGTCAAAGAAATTTCTGATATTAAACAATCTTATACACAATATGGTGGTGCAAGACCTTTTGGAGTAAGCATTCTCTTTATTGGTGTTGATGATGAAAAACCAGTACTTTATACAACAGAGCCTACGGGAATCTTTTTCGAGTATAAAGCAGCTGCTCTTGGAGAAGGTGCAGATGCAGTAAAAGAACTCTTGTACAAAGAATATTCTGAAAGTATGAGTATGGATGATGGTATCAAAATGTGTATTCGAGCATTAAAAAAAGTACTTGGAAAAGATTTTGATGCACGAAGAATTGATGGAGCATTTGTTGATGTGAAAGACAAGAGTTTCCAATTCATTGATAAAAAGAAGTTCAAGGTATAAAAATGGTACGCGTAGATCAAGCAATTATTGCACGACTCAAGAAAGAAGGAGAGATCTTCGAGATTCTTGTAGACTGTGATAAAGCATTAGCCTATAGAGAAGGAAAAATTGCAAACCTTTCTGAAGTTCTTGCAACAAAAGAAATCTTTAAGGATGCAAAAAAAGGCACTCGTGCTTCTGAAAATGAAATGAAAAAACTTTTCAAAACTGATAAGGCTGATGCTATTGCTGAAATGATCATCAAGAAAGGAGAGATACAAATCACTGCTGACCATAGAAATAAGCTGCGAGAAGAAAAAAGAAAACAAATCGTCGCTTTTATCCATCGAAATGCAGTTGATGCAAAAACAGGGCACCCTCATCCACCACAGCGCATTGAAACTTTAATGGAAGAGGCAAAAATTAAGATTGATGAGTTCCATTCTGTTGAAACACAAGTACAAGATGTCATTACAAAACTCAGACCTTTAATTCCTTTAAAAATGGAAGTACGAGAATTGGAATTACATGTACCTGTGAAGTATGCAGAAGCTGCATTTGCTCATGTAAAAAGAAGCATGAAAATCCTCAAAGAACAATGGGGAACAGATGGAAGCCTAAAAGCTGTTGTGGAAATTCCCGCAGGGATACAGGAAGAAATTGAACAACAATTGAATAAGATTACAAAAGGAGAAGTTGATATTACTATTATCAATAAACGATAAGGAGAAATAAAAAATGAGTACATTAGTAGTAGAAGAAAGGCAAGTGGTAATCCCCGGGGATACCCTTGCAGAAGGAATGGATTTTCTCCCTGGCAAAGGAGCTTATAGAGAAGGAGATCATATACTCTCTTCACGTTTAGGCCTCATGAATGTCAGTGGAAGAATTATCAATGTCATTCCACTAAGTGGACGATACGTTCCAAGACGTGACGATGTTGTTATAGGCTTTATCAAAGATATGTCTTATAGCTCATGGTTTGTTGACGTAGGGTATGCCTATGAAGCATCGCTTTCTATGAAAGATGCAACAGCAGATTTCATTGAAAGAGGATCAAGCCTCAGTGATTATTTTGCAGTTGGTGAAATTATTCTTACACGAGTAAACAATGTCACTAAAGAAGGCAATATTGATCTAACTATGAAAGGACCCGGCTTAAGGAAACTCACTGGTGGAAAAATACTAGAGATTACTTCTTCAAAAGTTCCACGTGTGGTTGGAAAACAAGGAAGTATGATTTCTATGATCAAGGACAAAACAGGATGCAATATTTTTGCAGGGCAAAACGGAAGAATTTGGATCCGTGGACCAAGTCCAGAAGCAGAGAAAATTGCAAGTGATGCAATCTTACTTATTAATGAAAAGGCGCATACTTCGGGACTTACTGAAAAGGTTGGAGCCTTTCTTGAGAAACATGCCTTGGAGAGTCAAAAATGAAATATAA